>UQEW01000067.1 GCA_900540145.1 uncultured Eubacteriales bacterium | reverse complement strand
ACTGCAATAACCAATGAGGTTTCTGCATCCGCTCCATAGCGCTCTGCCGTATTTGCATTTTAAGTTCTTCATATTTAACAAGTATCTGATTTTCTTTGGCAAACGACCGTATTTTAGTTATTATTCCAAGAGATTGAACTAAATCCACCAAGAATACGCCGTAAAACATTCCAATGAAAAAGCTAAATGTAATATTCTCTGAAAGCCACGTCACCGCATTAACTATATGAGGATGAATCAGAAAATAATACACTGCTCCCAACAAAGCCCAATATATTGAAAATCTCAGGCATATGATGCCTTGTATATTAAATCTTTCTTTTGAATAATCCCAAAGCTGCACTTTCATGCCTTTGATGAAAATAAGGCCGGCGATATATTCAAGCAAAGTCATGACAATCGCCATTGTAACAAACAGCAAAACCTTGCCGCTTACATCGGCGTTTTGTATAAAAAACGTGTCTTCCAGTCCCGCAAGAAGATACAACGCACAAAGGCCGAATCCGTAAAGAGGCAGATACGGTCCGGTCAGAAAGCCTGGATTTATCCATCTTCGGCTTTTATTGCTGGGACTAAATCTTCTGTACAAAACTTCCAGCCCCCAGCCCAGCATGGCTCCGATAGCGAACAAAAATGCCAATGTTAAAATGTCAGCCATAATCTTATTCCATCCCTTTATGAATAAAAACCTCTATTGCACTATGAAGATTTTCCACCAATATTTCTTCACTGCCTTCCTGAAATTCTCCATCCAACGACCATGGCATATCTTTGCCGGCATGTATTTTGAATTCTTTAGCATTTATAAAAGTCAACATGTTTGATTCATAATTCTGAGTCATAAGCATATTTACAATTTCAGTCATTTCAATGATATTTTTAGGAGATTTTACTAAAAGAAGCTCAAACATTCCGTCATTCATATCCACGTACTCCGGCTTTAAAGTAATTATACCGGCTAAAGATGTGGAATTACTTATTGCTCCGAAAATATAGTCATCCTCATAAATCTGTCCGTCTGCTTCAACAGATATGTGCTCTTTTTTAATGGATGCTATGCTGGTAACACCATCCAACACATAGGCTAAATGCCCCAACATATTTTTAACGCTTTGCGGAGTGGCATATGAACTTTGAGTGAAAGCCCCAAAAGAAGCTACATAAGAAAATTTTCTGCCATTGAAGCTGCCTATATCTATAAATGTTTTTTCTCCGTTGACTATATCTTTAGCTGCTCCGATTATGTCTGTGGATAATCCAAGACTGCTGGCAAAATCGTTAGTACTTCCTGCAGGAATGTATCCTATAGGGGTTTTATTGCCTGCTTCCAGCACGCCGGCAACCACCTCGTTAAAGGTTCCATCACCGCCTATGGCAGTTATAACATCGTATTCTCCCCCATAGCATGCTGCATACATAGTTCCATCACCTTGCTTGGTGGTGGTAAGCACCGAAGTAATGTATCCGGCATTAGTAAAGATATCAACTATTGTGGTCAAATGCCTATTGGCCTTTTTTTTCCCTGAACAAGGATTGATAATAATCAAATTCTTTTTCATAATCTTAAAACTTTATCCCTTCTTGTATCGTACCGCTATCTATTCTACATTTTTTTACTGACTTTTACAAGAAATTTCTATATACAAATGCATTAAGGAAGCAAATGCTTGCCCCCATAATCATAGGAAATAGAACGGCCGCACATGTCCAACGCCATCCCCCTGCTTCTTTTTTTATCGATAATAAGGTTGTGGCACATGGCCAATGTATCATGGCAAAAATCAAAACATTTATAGCCGTCAGCTCAGTCCAGCCATTATCCAGCAAAAGTGCATAGAAAAAATTCAAATTGCTTACCTCCGTCAACGTTCCTTGACTCATATATATCATCATTGCTATTGGCAAAACTATTTCATTGGCTGGCAGCCCCAGTATAAAAGCTGTCAGTATTACTCCGTCCAGACCCATAAGCTGTCCTAAAGGCTCTAAGAAATCAACTATATATGTCACTAAACTTATATTTCCGACATTTACATTTGCCAAAATCCAAATAATCAGCCCTGCAGGAGCTGCAACCGATATAGCTCTTCCAAGCACAAAAATTGTCCTGTCAAATATAGACCTTATTATCACTTTGCTTATTTCCGGCTTCCTATATGGCGGCAATTCCAGAGCAAAGGAAGACGGTGCTCCTTTAAGAATGGTTTCAGACAGAACCTTCGTTAAAACGAATGTTGCTATTATGCCAATCATTACCGAAATCGTTATAAATAAAGCTCCTTTTAGCTGTGAATCTGATGCAAAAAACATCGTAATGACTGCAATCATCATGGGGAAACGCCCATTGCACGGCATCAATGAGTTTGTTAGCATAGCCAGCAGTCTCTCTCGTCTTGAATCTATTATTCTGCATCCTACCACTGCCGAAGCATTGCATCCTAATCCCATGCACATGGTCAACGCTTGTTTCCCACAAGCATTGCAGCATTTGAAACATCTATCTAGATTAAATGCTACTCTTGGTAAAAAACCCCAATCCTCAAGAAGAGTAAACAAAGGGAAAAATATCGCCATAGGGGGCAGCATAACAGATATAACCCATGCCAGCACGCGATACATCCCGCATGCCACCATATTGCACATCATATGAGTAAAGCCTAAATTTAAAAGGGTATCATATAAAGGCCGCTCAAAAGAGAAAAGTAATTTGCTCAGAGCTTCTGATGGATAATTAGCTCCCTGCATGGTAATCCAAAAAATCATAAGCAGCATAAGCCCCATAACAGGGAACCCTACCCAAGGGCTGGTCAGCATTCTGTCTATCCGCATGCTTACATCTCCCCTTTCATCTTCCCTGCAAACAACCTCGCATGCAATGCTTTCAGCTTTTGCCGCTGTATCTTCGGGGCTATCCAAAAGCTCCGGCATATATCCATCAGCCCTCTCTCGATATTTATCGCAATCTGCCGTAAGCCCTGCGACCGCCTTTTCCAGCTGATTTTTCATCTCTTTTTTCTTAGACGCTTCCGTAGCAATGACACTTACTCCAAGCAAATCTGACAGCTTTTTTAAATCTATCTTCAGACCCCTTTTCCTCACCTGGTCCATCAAATTGATACAAAGTATGACATCCTTCCTATGTTTTAATATCTGCAAAGTCAAAATCAAATTCCGCTCCAAACATGTGCCGTCGCATACCACTATAATGCCTCTGCAATCGGGAGAGCATATGCAATCTCTGGCTACTGCTTCTTCTGCCGAGCTCGCCCAAAGAGAATAACATCCGGGGGCATCTATGAGTTTAATCATGCCGTCTTTAGTTTTCCATACACCTTCAGCATTGGATACTGTTTTTCCGGCCCAATTGCCCGTATGCTGTCTCATGCCCGTAAGGCAGTTAAACACTGTACTCTTGCCCACATTGGGATTGCCTGCCAAAACGATACTGACTTCATTCACTGCAAGGCACCTCCACCACCACTCCGGAAGCGTCTTCTTCCCTTATGGCGACAATTGCGCCCCGTATCATGTATGCTGCAGGATCTCCCAGCGGACTTCTGAGCACACACTTTACTTTAGTACCTTTTACAAGTCCCAGATCTCTCAGACGTCGGTTATCTTTTATATTTTCCTTAACTATACCTTCCTCATCTATTTTCAATTTATTTAATGTCCTCATGGGGAAAATTTCCTTTCATTTCTGAATATGCTATTTTCACTATATGAAACAGTCATAATTGCTGTGAAAAAGGAAGAAGCAATTTAAGCGTCAAAAAACCTCGCAAAATTACGACTTCAGTAATTTGCGAGGTATATCATGCGAGGCATATCAAACGTACATAAATGCAATTATATCTAAAATATATTTATAGGCTTTCGCTTCTCTCTCGGCTCTTCAGATATATATAAGGGTATCGGATCAATTGAGCGAGTAGCCCACCATACTCTGTTAAACATAGTTCCGAGGCACATCACCCAAGCCAAGAACCAAAACCAAAGCATCAGCACTACTATATGAGAAAACGAGCCATACAAAATATCATAGTTGGTAGAAAGACTTATATATATGGTGTAGACATAAGTAACCACCAAAAATCCCACCGCGGCAAAGATGCTTCCCGGTATTATATCACGGAAGCGCACACGCACAGAAGGCAGTATATAGTAATTATATGAAATCATGAGAAAATACATTGCAGAAGCTATCGGCCATCTTAATAATATCCAAGCTGCCGATGATATTTCTTCTCCTATCATAGCACCGAATACTAGATTCAGTATGGGCTCTCCATATGCAAGAACTACCAGAGAAAATACCACGGTAAATATGGTTATCAATATGGTTTTAATTGATCTTAATCTATCTCTTACAAATCCCAAGCCGGTTATTCGGCCATCAGTAAAAGTATAGTTGGTTACTCTCATTAAAGCAAATTGCGCTCTTGAAGCAGCATAAAGAGCCAAAACAGCTAAAAATATATTATTTGCCCCGGAAGGCGAATCCTCTAAAAACGATAGCAACTGGTCCGCACCTTCAACTGATACATTGTCTCCTATCCAATGCCTTATTTCATCTAATGAAAGCGAAAAAAGGCCAAGCAGCTGGGAGGTGAGTATTAAAATAGGTACAATAGAAAGAAATAACGAAAACGCGATCTGTGCCGCAACCCCTTGGTAATATGGATCTTCAAATTGCGCGATAATCATAACAAACATTTTTTTTACGCGCTTTCCGGCATGAATCGCCTTTTTCTTCATTAATTGCCTATCCTTTCTTTTAAAAGCTCCTCAAGCTTTTTAAGTGCTCTAGCCCTGTGGCTTATCAAATTTTTTTCTTCCGGGGAAAGCTGTGCAAAAGTTTTATCATATCCGTCAGGGACAAACAGCGGGTCGTATCCAAAGCCGTTTTCACCTGTAGGGATTTCTATGATGCGTCCATGACACTCTCCTCTTGCCACCAAAGTATCTCCGTTAGGAAACATAAGGGTTATTACTGATACAAATTTGGCAGCTCTATCAACATCTGTCAGTCCCTCCAACATGCTCAGCAACTTCATATTATTCTTCTCATCATCACACTGTTCCCCCGCAAACCTGGCGGAATAAACACCTGGAGCTCCTCCAAGATAGTCTACCATCAATCCAGAGTCATCAGCTATAGTCGACTGGCCTGTAACCCTCATTATTTCGGCTGCCTTTTTAAAAGAATTTTCTTCAAAGGTTTTCCCGTCCTCTTCAATCTCAAAAGGCGGTACCCCTGCTTCGTCTCTGGAAATTACATCCATTCCGAATTTCCCCATTATGTCCTGTATTTCTTTTATTTTATGTTCATTAGAAGACGCTGCGATTATTATATTAGTCATTTCTTATTATATCTCTCCTGTAATTTTCTTTTGCATCTCATGTAACTTCTGGCATCCTTCAGATGCCAGCGCTAGGAGGTGAAAAAGTTCTTCCGCACTGAAAGGTCTCTCTTCCCCCGTTCCCTGTAGTTCTATGTACTCTCCTTTGTCCGTCATTACCACATTCATATCTGCGATAGCATTGGAATCTTCTTTATAGCACAAGTCTAAAAGCGGTTCATCGTCTACAATCCCCACGCTCACTGCAGATACAAATCCTGTTAACGGTATTTCGTCTATCAAGCCATCTGCCTTCATGCGCTTCATCGCTTCTACCATGGCCACAAAAGCGCCTGTTATCGACGCTGTTCTTGTGCCACCGTCTGCCTGTATAACATCGCAATCAATCCAGATTGTCCGCTCTCCCAGTTTATTCATATCTACCACAGAGCGCATGGCCCTTCCGATAAGCCTCTGTATTTCTACGCTCCTTCCATCTGTCTTGCCTCTGTCCCGTTTTTTTCTTGTTCCTGTTGAGCCGGGCAGCATGGCGTATTCGGCAGTTACCCATCCTTGACCTGTTCCTGTCAAATGACGTGCTGTTCCCTCTTCCACTATTGCGGTACATATGACCTTTGTATTTCCCATTTCTATCAAAACAGACCCCTGAGGATTTATAAGATAATTATTTGTTATTCTTACGTGCCTCAGTTGGTTGTTGTTTCTTCCGTCAGCTCTCATTTTTACCTCTCTTATAAAACTCTTCTTATTGATTTAATTATACCATATGGCTCGTATTATTACAAAGCATTTGTCATAACACAAAAGCTGTTCTATAATATAATTTGAATCAATTTTACCGGAGGAAAATAATGAAAATTACCATTTTAGATGGATACACCATGAATCCCGGAGATCTTTCCTGGGAGGAACTGGAAGCTTTGGGAGAGCTTAAGGTTTATGATAGAACCTCTCCTGAAGATATAGTATCCAGAATATCTGACAGTTATGCTGTTTTTACCAATAAATGCTGTATAACTGCCGATGTTATGGACAGTTGTCCTGATTTGAAATTTATAGGGGTGCTGGCCACAGGGTTCGACAACATAGACGTAGCTGCCGCAAAAAAAAGAAATATAGCCGTATGCAATGTGCCTGCTTATTCCACAGAGGGTGTAGCTCAGCATACTTTTGCTCTTTTACTGGAGCTTTGTAATAATGTAGGCCTCCATAACGATTCAGTTCAAAGAGGCGGTTGGTGTGCATGTCCGGATTATTCTATGGTCATAAAACCCATGCTGCAACTTAGCGGTAAAGCCATGGGAATTATAGGATACGGCAACATAGGAAGAAGAGTAGGACAAATTGCCGAGGCTTTCGGAATGAAAGTGTTCTCTTACAGTCAGAACCCGGAAGCAGTAATGAACTGTGATGTCATCTCAGTTCATTGTCCTGCCACTGCTGAAAATAAGGGATTCATAAACAAAGAATTCATTTCTAAATTAAAAGATGGCGCATTGCTGATAAACACCGCAAGAGGCGCCCTGATAAATGAGATGGATTTGGCAGAAGCCCTGAAAACCGGCAAATTAGCCGGCGCAGCCGTAGACGTAGTCAGCAAAGAACCAATAGAAAAAGATAACCCTCTTTTAGGTGTACCCAATCTATACATCACCGCTCATATGGCCTATTCTTCCATTGAAGCCCGCAGGACAGTCTGCTCAACATCGGCGGCAAACCTAAAGGCATTCTTAAGAGGAGAAGAGCTTAACAGATTGTAATTAGTTTAATTTCATATCTATATGATTCTTTCAAAAGTAAATGGCAGCCTTTTCAAAAGGTTGCCATTCGTTAATACAAATCTTTATTTTATATGCAGCATACGATAGGGATTCCACCCATATAAGCTCCGCCGCCGCAGCAAAGGTTCAAACACAATATAGTTCCGCAAATCTGTCCCATATAATTGCCCCTATGCATTGAAGGATTGCCGCCGTATCCTGCGCTTCTTTGCTGGTATCTGCTTTCACCGCCCTGAAGCTGATTCAAAAGGCTGGCATAATAGTAATTATTAGGTTCATAGGAGCATGCTATCTTGGCGTGTTCAATGGCAACAGCATTATTGCCTACATTGTAGTTGGCGATGGCGCTGTAGTAATACCATGGTCCTTTTCTTTCTTTGACCTGTTCAAGGACGTTGAGCCCTTCTCTGTAATACCCGTTTTGAATGTAATTAAGTGCAGAACGCATATATTGTTCGTCCTTGCTTTCCGAAGCGCTCTGCGACTGATGCGAGCCATAGTAATCACCAAACCCACCGAAGCCCCAAGGGTCCTGGTATTGGGCTTGCTGGCCTTTTCCTTGACGCTGGTCCATAATAATCTGATACGCCTGCTGAACTTCCTTGAATTTTTCTTCATAGGCTTTCTGATTAGGGTTGCCTACATTTGCGTCAGGATGATATTTGCGGCTTAAAGTTTTATATGCTTTTTTTATCTCATCATCTGTGGCGTTACGGCTAACGCCCAATACTTCATAAGGATTCATTATCGTTTTCTTTTCCCCTTCGGTTTTTTCTCTGATTTTGGGCTTTCGTTTTCCCAAACCTGCTCCAGACTCCCGAATACAATATATTTCTTAAAATTTCAACATTTTCAACCAATGGGAGTCTTTCGAAAGCGTCAGTGCATTCTCCTATCATCATGAGCAGAAGATTAAGCACATGCTGTTCAAAATCGTCTTCATCATATATATTTTTAAAAGGATTATATGAGCCTTTCTTTAAGTCTTCCTCTATATCCTCATAAGCATCCAGTAAATATATGTACTTTCCCAGATAGAAGCCCACTTTATATAAATCATTTTTCCATTCATCTTCCCTGTAAGCAAATATGGCCGCCATCAGTTCTCCGAAGATTCTGGCAGTCTTATCGATATGGGTAGCTTCTTCCTTCTCAGTCTCAGCAAGCAAAATAAGCTTGTTTTTTATCAATTCTGATTTCTGAGGATATTTTTCTGATATCTTTCTGCATTTTCTCTTAAGTCTTCCGGCCCAAAGCTTTTTTGACAGCTTCTTTTCATCGTTCCAGTCATCTGCACACTTATAGTATGTAAGCAAAATGCACATATCTGCACAGTATTCTGTAATTTCATTTTGCCTGCTGCAATGCTTGTGGACAGGATGAAGTATACACCTGCTATACTCGGTTTTATCCTCTTCATCATAAAGGTCGCTGAGGAGCATGACTAAAAAAGTCATATCATAATTCAAAGTTAATCTTCCAAACAGCCCATAATCTTCATTCAAAGCATGGCACAGTCCGCAGTAGTAACTTCTATATCTCTCAAACTCTCTGATTTTCAATTCAGGCTTATTTATCAATACATACCCAAACATTATATTATCGTTATTCCCCCTTTTGCAAGTGCTCGTGAGAATATTTTAACAGAAAAAGCACACATAATGTGTGCTTTTGATGAATTGTTATAGCTTATTTACGGCTTGCACATCCTGTTTCTCCACAGCTTTCACAGCTTCCGCTGCACCCTTCCGGTACAGGCATACCGTCATGCTTGTTAGGATTCTCAGCTTTCATACAAGTCTCTACCATTCCTTCCAGTTCGGAAACATCTAAACACTCTGCCATGCCTCTGTCAAAGTTAGCTGCCACTTCTTTGTCCATAGGAAGCTTTACTACTGAGTTTATATGATACTTTTCTGCTATCTTATCTATATGGCTGTCTCCAAATATTTTATGCTGAGCCCCACAGTCCGGGCACACAAAATACGACATGTTCTCCACTAAACCGACTACCGGAATATTCATCATGCCTGCCATCTTCATAGCCTTCTCTACTATCATTGAAACCAGCTCCTGAGGTGATGTAACTATTATTATTCCGTCCAGCGGAAGTGACTGAAATACTGTCAATGCCACATCTCCGGTTCCCGGAGGCATATCCACAAACATTATATCTATATCGCCCCATACCACATCGTTCCAAAACTGCTGAACGACTCCGGACAGAATCGGTCCTCTCCAAACTACGGGATCGGTATCATCCTCTAAAAGAGAGTTTATCGATATGGTCTTAATACCCGTATCAGTTACAACCGGCATTATTACCTCTCCGTTTCCCATAGCTTTGGCAGTCAGGCCAAAAGCTTTAGGTATGGAAGGTCCTGTTATATCAGCATCTAATACAGCTGTCTTATATCCTTTTCTTTGAGCAGCCACCGCCATCATAGATGTTACAGAAGATTTTCCTACTCCTCCTTTTCCGGAAACTACTCCGATCACTTTTTTTACGTTAGATTGACTGTTCATTGTTCTATTCCTCCCTAAACCATTCTATCACTTTCTTTTTACCTGTCAATGTCAAGCCTTGTATTTTTTATTCGTTGAATATTGGTTTTTTATCCTTTTTTGTATATAATATTATCAAATAATATGCAAATTATGTGAGGTAAGTATGGCAAAAAATAAAAAGAAATCTATAATTAAAAAGCCCAATCCGCTGCTTTTCTTTTTGTGCTACATTTTAATCGCGCCGATTCTCAAGTTGAAATATAAGACCAGTTATGACAAAAGCGGTCTTGAAGATCTTTCAGGACCTGCGCTCATACTCTGTCCTCATGTGTCAAACATAGATTTTCTTCTCGTGGCTTTAACTCTGGCCCCAAACAGACCTACTTTTGTAGTCAGCGAGCATTTTATGGCAAGGCCGCCGGTACGATGGTTCTTAAATAAAATGCACGTCATATCTAAAAAAATGTTCTGCCC
>UQEW01000066.1 GCA_900540145.1 uncultured Eubacteriales bacterium | reverse complement strand
ATGTACGATATCAAAATCCTTCTTACGCGACATGCTCGCCGCCGTCTACGGCAGCGGCTTGGAAAAACACACAGACAGCAAAGAAGAGCACAAATAAGTCTCCCGGTACGAGGAATGCACTGTCTGCGGCTCGTATTGTGTATAGGCTTAGGGCAAGACGATAAGCAGATTTTTTAATAATTCTTAAACATTTCCCAAGCATTTTAAAAATATGCGGCAGCTAATGTAAAGATACAATAATTAACGATGGAGGATGATATATTATGACTAAGAAAAATCTTATTTCAATGATACTTGGAGCTGCCGGAGGCATTTTCTTTGCTATAGGCATGTGTATGGTTATGGTATTTGAAGGCATGATGATATACGGAATAGTCGTAGGAGTAGTCGGAATTGCTCTTCTGCTCTGCCTCGTACCTATGATAAGCAGAAGAAGCTAAAGAAAGGCTTAAAAAGTCCGGCTGCTGATGGCAGCCGGTTTTTGATCAAACATATTTCTATCATTTTAAAAACACCGTTCCCGTAGATTAAAATCACAGAATCAAGAAATATAAGGTGTATCATTAAAATAAGATCGGAAAAGAACAAGAGATGTACTCAGTACTGAGTTTAACGTACGATACAGTTATAACCCCATAAGTTTTATAAATACCAGACTCAAGAAAACCGTAAGCATCAGCGAGAAGCTGGGCCGCAAGAATCTTGCGTTTTCTGTGGAAAATATAGAAAAATATATAAACGATGTGGCAGGTATCAGGGTTATATTGTGAAAATACCGGTACACTTTTCTGAACAGACTTGTGATATGAAGGTGGAGGTGCAGATACGCACCATTGCTATGGACTTTTGGGCGAGTCTTGAACATCAGATTAAGTATAAGCAGGATGTAGTTATGCAGGATGAAATCGTGGAGGAGTTGCGTCAATGCGCCGAAGTAATCAACATAACTGACGAAAAGATGATGAACATACGCCGGGAAATAGACGCATCGACCGAAGCTCCGACAGAAGATGAGATAATGCTTGAAAAACTGTGCAAGTTGGATATAAATTTAGAATAGAAATTATATTTGAAGGGGCTGCCTCTCAATGAAAAATTAGAGACAGCCCATCGTGTGATTAAGGAATGTATATGTATTGCGTTTTAATCGCAAATATAATCTTTGTGACCAAGCATGAGATGAAGTATTTCCTTATCGGTGCTTTTCATGCCGTATCGCCCGATTTTGCCCATATTATCTATGGTCTCTTCGATATCTTCTTCGACAAATCCTTCGCCGGATTTGAAGCAAAGATCGTCTTTCGCCATGTCGTATCCGAGGAAAGCAGCATCCAAGGATGAGGCGATTTTAGCAGCACAGGAGGCCTTGGCTCCGTCGCATACTATACCGCCTACATTTCCAAGGGTATTGGATATGGTGTGGCATATTTGATTGTAGTCTGCACCTTTCAGATAAGCTATGGCGGCGCCGCTGCCGCATGAAGCGCTTACCGCTCCGCAAAATGCGGAAAGCTTTCCTATATGGTGCTTTATGTGAATGGAGATTAAATTGCTTATGGATAAAGCCTTATAAAGCATGTCTCTGCTTAAGCCCATATCTTTGACATATTCTACTACAGGAACGGTGACGGTTATACCTTGATTACCGCTTCCGGAATTGATGACGACAGGCATTATGCAGCCATTCATTCTGGCATCCGAGCCTGCGGCAGCCTTGGCTACCGCACGAGCTTGCACCGATTTTCCTCCTCTTGACTTGAGCAGAGTTTGTCCTACTCTGGCGCCGTAATCACCTGTCAAGCCTTCCTCGGCTATGGCTGAATTGGCCTCCACCTGCATGGCAAAAATCTTTTCTCCGTCTTGTTCGGTCAACATATCGGCAAACTTTAAAATTTCTTTTACCGACAGCTTGTCTTTCAACTTTTCGATATATGCATCTGAGTGGATGCTATCGCCGTCAACTATTATATTTCCGTCGAGAACTTTAGAAACTATATTGGTATGGCTGTCCTTTATTATAACCTGCGCTTGGTGCCGGCCACTTCTTGCGATTACCTTAATATACAAGTTTGGAGTGTCCTCTTCCAGATGGCACTTGCAAAAATTGTTTTTTAGCAGGGTTTTAGCTTCGTTTATATCATCTTGAGTAATATTATTCAGGACTTCCAGGTCGTTTTCATCTGAACAGATATTTGGGGTTGCTAATATTCCTAACACAGCTGCCGCTTCTATGCCTCGCATACCGCCGGAGTTGGGAACGATGACGCCTTTCACGTTTTTTACTATGTTACCGCTGCACCAAAGCTCAATAGAGTCAGGCTTTTCTCCGAGAAGCGCTCTCGTCTGAGCAGCCGCATATGCTATAGCCCCCGGTTCCGTGCATCCGAGAGCAGGAATGAGTTCTGAATGGAGAATTTCTTTAAACTCCTCATATAGTTGATTGTTCATAAAGGACCTCCTGGCTGGAAGAATTTAATTACACTACTGATAATATCAGAAATAATATCTAAGGTCAAGGGCAGTTTATTATATTTACTTTCAAAGCAAAAAGCTTGAAATGAAAAACTAACTTCCAGATGTATCTTCCTTTAACGAAATTTGTTTTTCATCAACTCTTTATGTAAGATTGATTTCCGGTTATCCTGTATTTGTGCATGTTCATGGGACAGAAAGGACACTAACATGAAATCAAAACATCTCACTTTAGATCAAAGAAAAGCTATCCAGGATGGAATCGAAAACCGTCTCTCTAAAACCGCTATCGCACGTATTATCGGCAAGGACCCTTCCACCGTTGCCAAGGAGATCAAAACCCACAGAAAGCTTAAGCCTCGTAATCGCTTTAATTCTCCCATTATCTGCACTAATTTCAAATCATGCACCAAGCCTCGCGAACTTTGCTCCGAAAAATGCCCTCAATACAAAGAGCAGTCCTGCTCCCTTCGTGACCGCTCCATTGGTGCCTGTAATCACTGTGAACACATCAAAAGGTGCAGATTGGATCACTTCTTCTACAATGCTTCAAAATCCCACGAAGAGTATCTCTTCCATCTGTCCGTTTCAAGACAAGGTGTGAACCTGTCTGAGCCTCACAGAATCCTAATTGCTCAAACTATCAAGCCACTCCTTGATAAAGGCCAGTCTCTTTATCATATCCTTGAAAACCACCCTGAACTTGATATTTCCGTCAAATCCCTTTATACATACATCGAAGGCGGCATTTTCAAGGATTTCGGCATCGATAACTTCTCTCTCAGAAGGCAGGTATCTATGCGTCAGAGAAAAAAGATCAAAGTACGCAAAGAACCTGTTAATTACGACGGCCACAAGTATTCCGACTACCTTCTGTTCTGCAAGGAGCACCCTTGTGTCCCTACTACTGAAATGGATACCCTCTACAATCAGCCGGACGGTCCATATATCCAGACTTTCTCTTTTCAGAATACCTCTCTGATGATAGGTATCCTCCATCATGAAAAGACCTCTGAATCTATGGCCTATTCCTTTGACTTGCTTGAGGATATCCTCGCTGATGATTTCTTCAGACTCTTCTCCCTCATCCTCACTGACAGAGGCTCCGAGTTTGAAAAAGTCTCCCTCTTTGAAACCAATTCTCTGACCGGAAAACCAAGATCAAATATCTTCTATTGTGATCCCCAGACTCCCTCTCAGAAACCTCACGTTGAGAACAATCATAATCTGGTCAGGAATATCCTGCCTAATGGCAGAAAGCTTTCTTCTTTGACTCAGCATGATCTGAACATTATGTTCAGCCACATCAATTCTGTGCCAAGGAAGATCCTCGGCGGCAAAACACCTTATGAGGTCTTTTCTTTCCTGTACAGCGAAGATATCCTGCATAAGCTGGGAATCTTCCGTATACAGCCTGATGCCGTCACATTAAAGCCGTTTTTGCTTGAGATAGAGTAGGCCGCATCCCTTTCAACCCACTCTGATCAGAAGATTCCCATGAACCTGCACACATGACATGCTCTAAACCATCCCAAAAGGGCATGTGGAACTTTGTCTTTCACTAAAAAGAAAAGCCTCCGCATGTTCCGCTTTAGAGTACGCAAAAATCCAGATCCATTACTTAAATTTACACAAAAGACCGTACTTTTTCAAGATATATCTATCTTTTTCGTATTGAAAACAGAGCTTTATCTTTCATCTGGAACTTACTTTTTCTTCTGGAAGTTAGTTTTTCATTTCACCTCAAAGCAAAAAGTGATATATTTAAAGCAGAACGTTGGAGAAAAGTGAGATAGTTTATGAAAAAAGAAAATTTGAAGAAGAAGGTTTATGACGACGTTATGCGGGCCATAATACAGGGGGAGTACGCAGCTGACGACATAATAAGTGAGGGCATGCTGATAGATAAATATAATGTCAGCAAATCGCCTGTAAGGGAAGCACTGGTGCAGCTTTGCAGCGAAAACGTTTTGAAAAGCATACCAAGATGCGGTTATATGGTAGTGAGACTTACAAGACGTGATGTAGATAATATCCTTAACTATAGGATGGCTTTCGAGACCGGTATGTTGAGACAGAATATTGATGATATTTCAGAAGAGCAGCTTTCTGAACTGGCTAAAATAGATGAGCTTTGCACAGGGGAAGAAGCAAGAAGAGATTTTTGGAAACACTGGGAATATAATAAGATGTTTCATCTCAAGCTTATGTCCTTCACAAACAACGAGTTTGCGTATCGCTCTCTGGAGCAGGCGCTCAACACTCTGACGAGGGCTTATGCGCAGTTTTATTGGGACCAGTGGAATAATATTTCTTTTCCATCCGATACTAAATATCACAAAGATGTTATAGAAGCCATAAGGCTTGGAGACGCTGATAAAGCGTCTAAATTCCTCGTAGCGGATATGAAAGATTTCAAGAGAAAATAGAATAATAAAAATGAAAGTAAAAACATGAGGATGCGACATTATATTTAATGTTGCATCTTTTTTTGTGCCTGGATTTTCACAGAATTTACATAAGCTTAACCGGAGGAAGATAGTTCCGTATACCTGGTGAAAATATAATGATTTTTAGAGAGGAGTAATTTCAGTCATGTCAAATAAGCGAAATATAGGGGAAAGATTTCAATATATGGGGAACTGGTTCAGCCAGAGAAACAATAAAATATGCATACTGATAGTAGGTGTGTTGTTTGCCGCAGCTATTTTATTTGCTGTAGCGCTTAATCAAGCAGCTGAAGATGAAGTGCCTACCAGCGCCAGCCAAATGGTTTACGAAAAAGCGGAGGTAACGGCCGTTTTATCTGACGATGCTGAAGCTGATTATGAAAATGCCGAAGGCAGAAGAGTGGGTACACAAGAGCTGGAGATACGCATACTTACGGGGACTCATAAGGATGAGATAATGAGTCTTACCAACTATATGAGCGCTCTTTTTAATGTGGATTTGGAAAAGGGCGATAATATCATAGTGAGGATAATGACCGATGAGAACGGCGCCTATTATGCTTCCGTGTTCAATTACGACCGAGGAATGGTAATAGGAGGCTTCGTGCTGATTTTCTTTGTTTTGCTAGCTGTATTGGGCGGAAAGAAAGGCATAGGCGCACTGCTTGGGCTGCTGTTTACCTTAGCATGCGTATGGTTCATACTCATACCTGCTTTGATAATAGGATTGCCGATTATAGCAGTTACGGTTGGCATAATCATAATAACCTCTGTATGCGCCTTGATTCTTTTAAACGGCATATCGGAGAAAACATGGTGTGCCATATTGGGATGCGTTATAGGAGTAATTACAGCAGGAGCCATTGCAGCGTTGGTGGGACATATAACACCGATAAACGGATTCAATATGTCTGAGGCAGAAAATTTGATTCTCTACGGTGCTGACAAAGGACTTAAAATAAGCGGCCTTTTAGTCTGCGGTGTATTGATTTCAGCTCTCGGCGCAGTTATGGATGTAGCCCTTGGGATAGCTTCATCGGTCAACGAGCTTTCCCTTCAGAACCATAAAGCTAAGGCGAAGGAATTGTTCCGCTCCGGTATGAATATAGGCAAAGACGCTATGGGCACCATGGCAAATACGCTGATACTGGCATTTGCAGGCTCATCTTTAAACATGCTTATACTGGTACAGACGTATGACATACCGTTCCGTCAGCTCATCAACACCGATTACATATGTATTGAAATAATTCAAAGCATATCGGGAGCTATGGGCATACTTTTGACAGTCCCGATCGTGGCTTTTATCAGCGCCAGATTGATGACGCGGGAAAAGAAACGGTCGTTGAAATAGATAAAAATTTTGCAATATTTATAAGCTAAGGAGGAAAAAGCTAATGAATATCGAAAGTCATAAGCGAAGGATAATAGTTCTTTTGCTGATGTTGGCTATGGTGTTTACGGCGATGCCTACTGTTTCGCTGGCAGCATCTAACAGCTCTGACAGCTATGACAGAATATCAACAGCTGAAGAATTCATCAGCGGTACTTATGTCATGGTCGTATATACAGGGTATGCTGTGGGACCTATGGATGACGCATGGCTATCTGCTATTGACGTCGGAGAGCCGGACGGAGTGGACAAGATAACCAATCCCGGCAGCGCAACAGTGGAAATCACCGTTGAAGGAAGCAGCGCGAAGATTAAGCTCAGCGACGGAAAATTTATCGCGCCTAAAGGCGGTAACAAAAACGGTATAAAGGCAGCTGAGTATAAATGGGCTTGGACAGAAGATAACGGTAAATTCGTATTTTCGGGAACAGGTGAAGACACGGTTCATCTGGCCAGCAACACAGATCCACAGTATGGCAATAAGTTTCGAGGATATAAGACGACTACGGCAGAAGGAAATCCGGACAGGTATCCTTATCAGTTCACGTTATACAAGTTGAGCGAAGGCGGCAGCGGTACCGATACTGTGGCAGCTCCGCAAGCCGTTCCACAGTCAGGAACCGTAGAAAAGGGGACGACTGTTGCTCTTAACAGCGTAACTCAAGGCGCTCAGATTTATTATACTTTGGATGGCAGCGACCCGTCAGATGCGAGCAATCAGAATCGCCGGCTTTACAGCGATGATAACAAGCCTGTAATCAATGAAGACTGCGTGCTTAAGGCAGTAGCGGTTTTGGGAGATTCCTACAGCCAGGTTCAGGAAATTTCGTATGCCGTATCTGATTCCAAAGCAGGAACGCTGGCTGAAGAATTGAAAGACGAGGATGAAGTTGTTATTTACCTTGCTTCAGAAGGAAAAGCAATTTCTACAGAAGCAAACGGCAACAGACTTAACGGCGCTGACGCAGCTATAGAAGATGAAAAGCTGGTTACAGATGCTGATAACGTGGTTTTCACTGTAGAAACAGCAGATACGCTTTCAGAAACAGATGATGTTTACTATTTTAAAGCTGACGGCAAATATCTTACCAGCGGAGAGACCGGCAATTCGCTGACGCTTGAAGAAGAAGCTACTGAATACAGCCAGTGGGTGCTGGAAGATGCAGAAAACGGCAAGTTTATAAAAAATACTGCGGCAGATTACAACGGAAAGCCACAGTACATAGAATATGATAACAATAATTTCACCACTTTCGGCATGAATGCTGCTTACGAAGAAGACTATACCTTACAGTTCTATTATGCGCCGGAAGACGAAACAGAAGTTGACCCGGAAAATCCTATAAAAGACGGCGATAAGGTGGTAATTTATGCTCCTGCATATGGCAAGGCGCTGTCGTCCGATTATAACGGACATTACAATAAAGGCAGCGATGTCCAGGAGGCGGAAGACGGAACGCTTTCAGGATACACGGACAAAGACGTATGGACTGTAATTGCCAACGATAACGGAACATATAGCTTTGCATATGGCGGAGAAAATCTAGCCATGGGAGATCAATATACCAGCATGCCTTTAGGCGAAAAAAACGACCAGTGGCAGCTGATAGACGCAGGTAATGGGCTCTATTACGTAAAAAATACTGCCAGAAATGCGTATATCGAGTGGTACGATTCCAATAAATACTGGAGCGCATATTATAACATCGCTTCAGGAAGCGAAGGAATGTTTGCTTTGAAGTTTTACCAGGCATCTAACAATCCTGAAGAGCCTACAGACCCTGAACAGCCTACAGTAGAGGGACTTGCTGTAGAGGCTTCACCGAAAAGCGGAGCGTCTGTTGAAGCAGGTCAAAAGATAACTCTGACTTCTGCAGAAGGAACTCAGATATATTACACCATGGCGAAAGATGGCACAGAACCTGCTGACCCGCAAGTTTCAGAAGAGCAACAGTATACTGAGCCTGTCACTATAGAAGCGACACCTGAAAAAGACAAGCCGGTTATTATCAAGGCGATGGCTTATAAGGCCGCAGAGGAAGGCAGCGAAGAACAGATAGGCCAGGTATATACGTTTACTTATAAAGCTCCTGTAGATATAGGAGATTATAATCTGTACTTCGGGCAGCTCCACGCGCACACAAACCTTTCCGATGGAACCGGAACCGTTGAACAGGCATTTGATCATGCTTCCGAGGTAGCCAATCTTGATTTCCTGGCCCTTACCGATCACTCAAATTCTTTCGACAATGACGGAGAAGTTCATCTCGGATATGAAGATGCAGAAAGCTTAAGCGAAGAATGGCAAGAAGGCCGTTCGGGAGCCCGCAGTATAACTAAACGAGAAGACGGTAATTTTGTAGGCCTTTACGGATTTGAAATGACATGGTCAGGCGGAGCTCCGGGTCACATTAACACTTTCAATTCAGAAGGCTTTGAAAGCCGCAATTACGACCCATATAAAAAAGGCGATAATTATGCAGTATTGCAAGCATATTTTGACACTTTAAATGAAAATCCACAGACCATTTCCCAATTTAATCATCCGGGAGATACTTTTGGAGACTTTATGGACTTCTCTCTCTATGATCCTGTCATAGACAACCAGATGACCCTTATAGAAGTAGGAAACGGCGAAGGAGCCATCGGCAGCAGCGGATATTTTCCGTCCTATGAATACTACACCAGGGCTCTCGACAAAGGATGGCATGTGGCTCCAACCAATAATCAGGACAATCATAAAGGCAATTGGGGAGATTCCAATACTGCCAGAAGCGTAGTTTTAGCTGAGGATCTTAGTGAAGAATCCATCTATGACGCTATGAAGAATTACAGAGTATACGCTACGGAAGATAATGATCTGTCTATACTCTATACTTTGAACGATAACGCTATGGGTTCCATCTTAGATGACCAAGATGACATTGACATTGAAGTTTCTCTTTCTGATCCTACAGATACCGAGGGAGAAACCAAAGTGGAAGTCATCGTCAACGGAGGACAAACTCTCGCTGAAAGCACTTACGACGGTACAAGCCAGGTGATTACTTTTGAAAATCTTCCGGCCACATATGGATACTATTATATACGAGTAACCCAAGCGGACAAAGACATAGCGGTGACATCACCTGTATGGGTAGGGGAAAGCGTAAATGCCGGCGTGTCTAATACTGACAGCGATGTGGCTCTTCCTATAAAAGGCGATGAAATTACTATTTCAAGCCAGATTTTCAATAACCTTTCAGATGATATGCAGGTAACTTCTCTTACATATACTATGGAAGGCCAAGAAGAACCTTTCCACACTGCAGATGTATCGTCAATAGGCGATAACGGAAAGGTTGCTGCAAGGACTTCTCATAATTATGAGTTCCTTTACACTGCGTCACAGGCAGGAGGCTTTAATATCAATGTCAGAATGACAGCCATGATAGGCGGAGAGGAATATACTTTTACCGATGTGTTAAAGCTCAGCGTA
This sequence comes from uncultured Eubacteriales bacterium, assembly GCA_900540145.1. Classification (GTDB taxonomy): domain Bacteria; phylum Bacillota; class Clostridia; order Peptostreptococcales; family Anaerovoracaceae; genus Fimisoma. The sequence goes on along the minus strand of UQEW01000066.1, from coordinate 2,284 downwards.
TCGGATCCTTCGATAGCAACAAAAGTGCTGATTGACGGAACTCATTATAATGATTACGTCAACGGTTATTACTCAGGAAATATGGGCAATTTTATCAACATGGGAACAGCCGATAATATTCAGGTAAGAATTGCTCAGCCTGGAGAGGAAATCAACGCAGATACTTTAAAGGATATTTCCTTGCTTGTAATTTCTGCGCCTCTGAAATATACCAGCGAATATACGGGAGACGCTAAAGTAAGCGTATTTGAGGATGAATTTGTTAAAGTGGTAGAAGATTATGTTGAAAACGGCGGCACCGTTATAGTATGCGGACTTGCCGATTATCAGGATTCCGACAATGGTTTACCTTATACCACATATGAACAAGTTAATAAATTGCTTAGCGCTATAGGCTCTACAATGAAAGTCAACGATGATGAATTGATAGACCAGGATGAAAACGGCGGACAGCCATATCGCTTGTACTTCGACGATTATAATTATTCAAGCGAAGACCCTGTAGTACAGCAAGTGCTCAACGGAATAAAAGAATCAGGTCTGATGTATAGCTCATATTCAGGCTGCTCCTTGAGTTTGGGAAGCGGAGAAGCTATAGTATACGGACACGACACTACTTACTCCATAAACAGCAAAGCCCCTAAACAGGGACATGACAAGCCTGTGCTTGGCTATAGTTCCCCTTATGATGAAAATCAAGCCGTAGTCAAGAAAGGCAATGTAGTAGCTATGGCTACCGAGCAAGTGGGCGAGGGCAGAGTATTCCTCTCAGGAACAGTATTTTGCTCGAACTTTGAGGTGGCTGCAGAAGATCAGGTAAGCTATTCCAACGGCATAATTGCTCAGAACATATTGAAAATGGTTCAGAAAGAGCCTGAAATAAGCACGATAGAAGAAGCAAGAGCCGGCAGCGACGGCGAAGTGTTTACCGTTATAGGAACTGTTGCTAACGGTACTGCGGAAACAGGAAATGCGTTTTTCAACACAATTTACATCCAGGACGAGAACGGCAATGGAATCAACGTTTTCCCTATCGATGACAACAATATACGCCGAGGCGACAGGGTAATGGTAACCGGTTCTATAAGCGAATATATCGGAGATAAGCAGCTTTCAGCAATCAATGTTACTGTACTTGAAGGAACTGAAGAAGTAAAAATAACTGATGTGACTACTAAAGAAGCCAACGACTATGATGCTAACTTCGGTAAGCTTGTCAGAGTAGAAGGCCAAGTTCAGAGTGTGCAATCGGCTGGCGGCATTGTAGAGACCATCGTTATAAAAGATGATAGCGGTGAAAGCTGCAGAGTGTTCATTGACGGGTATATAGGATATTCGTCTGCTCAGTCGCAGGCGCTTGAGGATTTTGTAAAGGAAGGATCTTATGTAAGCGCTGTTGGCTTCGTGTCTCATGATGCTGAAGGAAACAGACTTCGTGTAAGAGACCGTTCTGAAATATTGCCGGCCGAAGCTCCTGCTGCCGAAACCTTTGACGTGACTTTTGCACTTACTGGAGGCAGCGCTGAAGGAAGTGCTGTAGCTGAAAAAGGTCAGGACTATACAGCTGTATTAAAGGCCTTGGAAGGATATGAGCTGCCTAGTGATGTGATTGTCACGGTAGGCGGAGAGATTCTTGGTGCCGGTGAATACAACTATGACATCGATAGCGGTCGTTTGACCATATTAGGCGAGTTTGTAACGGGAGACATCAATGTTGCTGCTGAATTTGAGAAAGTTACAGACGGACCTGTGACAGAACCGGAAGATCCGGAGAAACCGCAAGAACCGTCTGATAACGATGAGCCATCTGACACTGATGATTCATCAGACAACAACGATTCATCAGACATCGATGGACCTTCTGATGCGGATAATAATTCGCAGGAGGAGGGAACTCCTAAAACAGGTGACAGCGTTGACTTTGCTCCGTTTGCACTGATGCTTCTGATAAGTGGAGCAGCTGCGGCTGCATTGGCCGTGTCTCTCAGAAGGAAACCGCAGAGATAGCAGACACAAGAAGAAAGCATAGTTAAAGGAAGATATCGTATTGATAAAGCCCGGGGTTGAAACGAACTCCGGGCTTTCTTTGACTTGAAATGATGCTTTGGCGCAAACGTGCCGACCTGCGCTAATCGCTAAAAAGGTTTGTGCTGACAAAATTTTCTTTTTTTCGGAATTTTGTCAGCAAATTTACAGAAAATGGTATTTTTAGGGTGAAAAATCCCTCAAAAATGTAAAAAATAGAGAAAATCAGGAAAAATGTCAGCAAAATCGATGATTTGAC
>UQEW01000065.1 GCA_900540145.1 uncultured Eubacteriales bacterium | reverse complement strand
GGCATAATATCAGAGGCATGGGGGATTGTCGCATTAACGAAAAATTATCGTTAATTGATGTGCGACAGCCCTTTTTGTCTAATTTTTATGATTTTTTGCATTTTGAGCGGTTCCTACGCTCCAAAAATACTATTTCCTGTAAATTCGCTGACAAAATTCCGAAAAAAAAGAAAAAGTAAAAGAAAGCCCCGGACGATCATACAATCTGTCCGGGGTTTGTCTACGGTCTGAGCCGGTTTCAAGTCTGGTAAATTCAAGTCTGGTAAATTCAAATCTGGTAGATTTAAATTTCTTCTCTCTTATAAGTTATCAAGTCTTCTGCTATTTCGTGGGCAGCTATGGAAACCGGCTTGTCGGTATCCGCATCCGTAAGTATTGGCTTGCCATCTATTATATCTCTTGCTCTCTTGGCTGCCAATATAACTATAGTATATCTGCTGTCTGCCTTTTTTCTAATTTCATTAATCGATGGATATAACATTATGCTTCCTCCTTATAGCTCTCGATGAGTTCTTCGGCGGTAAAGGCAACTTTTGAATGTTCCGCCACTACTATGGCTTTAACTCTTGCCACTGCTTCCTCCAAGACGCCGTTTACCACACAATAATCATATTTTTCTATATACGAAAGTTCTTTAAAAGTCTCCCCAAGCCTAATTTCTATGGCCTCAGCAGATTCCGTTCCCCGCCCTGTAAGCCTCTTCCTCAGTTCTGACATGGACGGAGGCAATATAAAGATGAAAATGCCGTCAGGATAATTTTCTTTGACTTTAAGCGCACCCTGCATGTCTATTTCTAAGATTACATCCGTTCCTTGAGAAAGTTTTTCCAGGACCATCTGTCTGGGTGTTCCGTAATAATTGCCGTAAACTTGGGCATATTCCAGAAGTTCCCCTCCCTCAATTGACTTCTTAAAAGTCTCAACGTCTGTAAAATAATAGCTTATGCCTTCAACTTCTCCTGTTCGCGGCGCCCTGGTAGTCATAGATACCGATAGCTCAAGGTCTTCCGTCTCTTCAAGAAGACGCTTGCATATAGTGCCTTTTCCTGCCCCGGAAGGGCCTGAAAGAACGAATAACTTGCCGGGATGTTTTTCTCTGAAATTCATCTTGAACTCCTGTAGTGAAACTTTGCCTGGCGCTTTTATGTCCGGCAAAGTCATGCTTGTTTCAACGTTTTGCTGTGTGTTTTGCTTACGTGAATAATTATTATAGCATGTTTTCTTAATATATTCAAGGTTTATTCTATGTTTTGAACTTGTTCTCTTATCTTTTCAATCTCGCTTTTTATCTCAAGCATATGATTAGTAATTATTATGTCGTTGGCTTTGGAGCCTATAGTGTTTGCTTCTCTGTTCATCTCCTGCACCAGAAAATCCAGCTTTTTACCTTGAGTATCGCCTCCTGATGTCAAGATCTTTTCCAGCTGGTCAAGGTGGCTGTTAAGGCGGGTGATTTCCTCATCAATGGAGGACTTGTCGGCGAATATGGCAGCTTCCGTCAAAATTCTTTCTTCCGGCATAGTGGCATTGCCGTCAAGCAGCTCTATAATCCTCTCTTTGAGGCGAACGGTGTAGTCTTTTACAACGCCCGGCGCTCTTTCTTCTATCTGGTCGAGTATGGTTTTAATGTTTTTGCCTTTTTCCTTGAGGTCTGCCGCCAGCTTTTCTCCTTCGGTCCTTCTCATGGTCTCCAAGTCGTCTGCGGCCTGGTTGACCGGTATCAAGATGGCTTTAGTTATTTCTTCTTCATCATCCACATCTGCTATGGCTTTCATCACATCAGGCATGGTGGCCAAAAGCTGGAGAGAAATATCTCCACTCAGCTGAAAATCTTGTTGAAGCACTTTAAGATTCTCATAATACTGCTTTGCAATAGGTTGGTTAAGCTTGATATTTATATCATTTTCAGTGATGTTTTCAACCATGACAGAAACATCTACCTTGCCGCGCCGCAACTTTTCCTTGATTGCCGCCTTTATCTTATCTTCTGCAAATCCGTACCTCCTGGGCATTTTCACAGAAATGTCTGAGTAGCGATGGTTTACAGATTTGATTTCCACCGTAATATTGCGTTTTCCATCGTTATATTCGCCGCGGCCGAATCCTGTCATGCTTTTTATCATCTAATTTTCCTCTTTTCCCAGGTCGATTGTCGCTCTCCCTGTTTTCCTACTTTAAGTTAATGGTAACGGAATCATTGTACATGAAAAAAAACGGGTTTGCAAGGGGTTCGCCGCGGCCTTGATGGGCGTAAAACATACTTAACCGGCAATATTGTGATACAAAGTATCCAAAAACGCCAAAAAGGTATCAATAACCACAACTCCATAAAACATCCGCCTTAATTCCGCCTTGCGGAGTTCTTAAAGCTTGTAAAAAAGCTGTTTTTCTAATATACTTTTATTTAGAATAAAATATCAGAAAGACAAACATCAAAGGAGTTACCATGGCATTTGACGGAATAGTAACCATGGCTGTAGCATGCCAGCTGCAGTCAGTCATAACAACCGGAAAAATAGAAAAGGTCTATCAGCCGGAGGCTGATGAGCTGGTCTTCAACATACACACAAAGCAAGGGAAGGTCAAACTCTACGCATCCATAGACCCTTCCTCAGCCAGAGTTCATCTTATAGAAGAGAACCTGCCCAATCCGCCGGCTCCCCTTTCTTTTTGCATGCTTTTAAGAAAGCACATACAAGGAGCCCGCATCATAGACGTATCACAAAAAGACAGCGAGCGTATTTTAGAAATATCTCTGGAGACATTAAACGAACTGGGCTTTACAGTTTCTAAGAAGCTCATCTTTGAGATTATGGGCAAACACAGCAACATAATTTTGATAGATATATCAAGCGGAAAGATAATAGACTGCATCAAGCACGTATCCATAGATGTCAACCGAGTACGCCAACTGCTTCCGGGCGTAGTCTATCAATATCCTCCCGTTCAGGATAAAATCCCTTTTAAACAGGTCACAAAAGATACCATCCTGCCGGCTTCCGGCAAAGCCGTGCAAAAGACGGTAGCAGGCATCTCTTCCGCTTTTGCCGAAGAATTGGCTTCCCACTCCAATCCCGGCGAATTTCTGGAAAGCGTCGTTAGAGCTGTGCAATCGGGACACGTCACGCCTACAGTTTATTGTGATGAAAAAAATGTTCCTAGAGAATTTTACATCATTCCTCTAGCAGAGTATCAAGACGTATGCTCGGCTATACAGCTGGAGTCCATAAGCAGTTGTCTTGAATACTATTACTCCAACAAGCAGAGCACCAATAAAGTCCGCCAAAAATCATCAGACTTACACAGAGCTGTATCTTCACAACTGGACAAACTTCATCTAAAAGAGCAAAGGCTGAAAGAAGACTTGCTTAAGGCCGAAAATTCAGATGATTTGAGACTGTTCGGAGAACTTCTTACAGCTAATATCCACGCAGTAAGTCCAGGCGCCGACAAAGTTACCGTGACCAATTATTACGACGGCTCACAAGTGGAGATTCCGCTGGACCCTCGCTTCAGTCCCTCAAAAAATGCACAAATTTATTTTAAAAAATACGGCAAGTCAAAGACTGCCATAAAAGAAAAACAGCTGCAGCTCCAGTCCAATCAACAAGAGATAGAATATCTGGATTCAGTGCTTTCATATTTGGACAATGCCGAAGATATATATGAAGTTGAAGCTTTAAGAAAAGAATTGGAAGATACAGGATATATAAGAAAGAGAAAAATTCCCGGAGGATTTAAAGAGAAAAAATTCAAAGCAGAGCCTCATAAATACATCCTTTCAGACGGCTCCTGCGTTTATGTAGGCCGCAACAACAAGGAGAATGACATGCTGACCTTTAAAATGTCAGCCTCTAAAGATATATGGTTCCATACCAAAGACATCCCCGGCTCTCATGTGATACTGCATCCTGCTTCTGACGATGTCTTGCAGCAGGAAGAGATAATATATGCAGCAGCCGGCATAGCTGCCTATTACAGCAAGGCCAGAGATTCAGAAAACGTACCGGTAGATTATGTGCCTGTCAAACACGTAAAGAAGCCTGCCGGAGCCAAACCGGGCATGGTCATATTTACAGGCAACAAGACAGTCTGGGTAAACCCTAAACTACCATCTTACCGCCCTCCATACGGTGAATAATATCGCAAAGGTCTCCTTTGCTTTCCAGCTGATGGCTGACGATTATCCATGTAGCCTGACGTTCATCTTGGATTTCTTTCATCATTTCTATAATGGTGTTTTCGCTGTCCGGGTCCAAGTTGGAAAGAGTCTCATCCATCATTATCAGCTTCGGCTTAAATATCACCGCTCGCAGGAATGACAGCTTCTGCCTCTCCCCACTGGACAGACTCAGCGCATATTGCTCCTTGTGCGCTAACATTCCTGCTCGCTCAAGAAGTTTATCCACTTCCTCTTCATCCGGCTTAATCTTGCGGAGTTTCAACGGATAAACTACATTCTCATATACGCTGGTATGGAGCAGATAAGGCGTCTGAGTCATCAACGTAATTTCGTTTTGAGAAATGCCCCCGTAATCTATATCTCCTGCATCCTGCTTCATTATTCCCATGATTATCTTAAGCAATATGGACTTGCCGGCGCCGTTATGACCTACAAGGCCGTGGATTTTTCCTTCTTCAATCAAAAGCTCATCTACAGAAAGTTGGAAGTTACCTATGGTCTTTTTTATTCCCTGCAATTTCACGCCTTTTCCTCTCCTCTCTGCAAAAAGTCACAAAGCCATTGAATGACAAAAGCCATAACCAGCAAGACTACGCCCAAAGCTATGCCTTCAGTGAATATACCCTGGCTTTTGAGCAGCGATATGGCGGTAGTCATAGTCCTGGTACTGCCCTTTATATTTCCTCCCACCAGCATAACGCTGCCGACTTCGCTTATAGCTCTTCCGAATCCCGTCACCATGCAAAAGTATATATCGTGACGCATCTCTTTCAGCAGCGTCATATTGGTCTGCATAGGGCTGGCTCCCATAGTTCTGCAGAATTCACGTATGGCAGGGGCTTTGCTGACGGCATGCTGGTGTATCATTCCTGTCATTATAGGAGTGATTATCAAAGTCTGCGCCACTATCATGCCTTTTATGGTGAACAGCCATCCCAGAGAACCGAGCGGCCCCCGCCTCATGAGCAGCATATAAACTATCAATCCGGCTACCACCGGAGGCATTCCCATCAAAGTCCTGTTTATTCTGATTATTATCTTTTTGCCCGGGAAATCAAATCTTTCCAGAAGCAATCCGAAGATTATGCCCAGGATGGAAGAAAAGGCACATGAAAAAATTGCCATCTGAAACGTAACTTTAATGGCACTCAAAATTGCCGGATCTGAAAAACATTCTGTTATCCAATTTATTATTCCGTCCATATCATCCACCGAATCTGAATCATCCGCTGAATCTGAATCATCCGCCGAATCCGAATCATCCGCCGATTTGCCACATCGACCGGCCGCCGGCAGTTTCTGTGCCAAAGGAATGACCTATGTTTTTTTGGTTTACAGCTTTTAATATATGTTCAGCCAATTCTTGATCCCGCGCGCCGAGACGCATTAAACTTTTAAGGTCCACGCCTGTGTCATATGCCAAGCATGGCTTGAAGAAACCGTCGGCTGTCAATCTGGCTCGATTGCAGCCTGAGCAAAACTTATGGCTCATGGGACTGATGAATCCGATTTTGCCATCAAATCTTTCAAAAGAGAAGTATTGGGCAGGCCCATTGCCTCTTTTGCCGATAACCTTTTGGCTTTTTCCAAATTTATCTTCTAAAATATGCAAAATATCATCTGCGTCTACGCCTTTTTCCGACTTCCCCATACCGATGGGCATAACCTCTATGAATCTCACATCAATCGGTTTGTCTGCCGCAAGAGATGCCATGCGAGCAAAGTCATCCCTGGTGTTATCTGCAAGGGCCAGGCAGTTGAGCTTAAGGTTTATATCGTGAAAGTCAAGGCATGCATCTATAGAGGCTTTTACATCTTCCAACGCATCATAACCGGTTAATTCCTCATATTTTTTTCTATCTAATGTGTCCAAGCTTATGTTGATATTTCTTATGCCGGCCTTATAAAGCGCAAAAATCTTTTGGCTCAGTAAAATTCCGTTGGTAGTAAGAGTTACCTGTTCAATCGCTTTTATGGAATTGAGTTCCTCGATCAGTTCTTCAATTCCCAGCCTTACCAATGGCTCCCCACCTGTTATCTTTACTTTGCGTATGCCCAGATCGGCCATTATCTTGACTATGCGGACGATTTCGCTGTAAGTGAGTATAGCTTCATGACCCAGATTTTTCACGCCTTCCGGGGGCATGCAATATCTGCACCGCAAATTGCATCTATCTGTAACAGATATTCTAAGATAGTCTATTTTTCTTCCGGCGCTATCTATCATATCCATCGCCACCATTTAAACTTTTTTCGCCCTTTAACTCTACTTCGCACCACTCGTCTTCCAAAAGGCCAAAAAACAGCACTGATTTTTTCTCCGCATTTTCTCTGCCAAGCAGAAGCTTAACAGCTTTGGCCACTTGTATGCCTGCCGCCACTGCAGGGGCAAAAGAAGGAGTTCCGACTTTTTCGGACTTCTCAAGGTTATGACCTCCGTATAAAACGCACAGAGTATCATCTCCCGGCATAATCGTGCAAACCTGTCCCTGCCACCCTGATACGCCGCCGTGTACCATAGGTATTCCGGCTTTTTTGCACAAGTCCTGCAGCATCAATTTGCTTTTCCTGCTGTCTAGCGCATCCATCACCAAGTCTGCGCCCTTAATCATATTCAACCCGTTATTCTCGTCGACAAATTGCGGAATGGCCTGCACTTCAATTTCTGCATTAATTTGCTGTATTCTTTTTTTCATCTCGCATGCTTTGTTTTTGCCCAGGTTTTCCTCCGTGGAAGCCAATTGCCTGTTGAGATTGGATTCTTCAAACACGTCTCCGTCGGCAAGCACAAGATTTCCGACTCCCGCTCTCGCCAACATTTCACAGATATAGCCTCCCAAACCGCCGCATCCCGCTACAAATACCGTTTTCTCAGCCAAGGCTATTTGCTCCTCTGACGAAAACACTGTGTTTCTCTCATATCTTTTTTTTAAAGATTCTTTTTTCATATCTTCCATATGTGTCTTTTCCATAACAACCTTTTTTCCGGCATTTACATCACTAATTTAACTGAAATTTCATTTTTATCTTTATTTTCAACAGTAAGGATAATATCATAAAACCACTCTCAGGTGTTGTCTTCTGATTAACAAAGGAGGTATGGAAATGAATCGGCATCACTGCTGGCTATGCGGGAAAAAGTATGGCAATATAAGCTTCAAAAACGGTTACGTTTGTGAAGACTGCATCGGCTATATCAAGTCTTCATCTGAAGAGACGACAAATAAATGAAAATCTTATAAGCCAAAACCTATTTAAAATGTATTTACTTAAAGCGGCCGCCCTCCCCGGGGAAGCTTACTGCCTTCCTAAACTAAAGGTAAATAGGTTACAGATTCCCCGCTCCTTTGTGGCCGCGTATCTTCACCAGTGTTTCATCAAAGATAGCAGGTTTTTTGCTTTCAAACTCCATATACTCTCCTGTCTTTGGATGAACAAATCCGAGTATTTTTGCGTGAAGCAACTGACCGCAGACGTTAAACGGCTGCTTTTTCGGACCGTATACCTGATCTCCCACCAGAGGATGTCTGATGTAAGCCATATGAACCCTTATCTGGTGGGTGCGCCCCGTCTCCAACCGGGCTTCTATCAGCGTGTAAGCACCGAAGCGTTCTAAAACTTTCCAGTGGGTAACCGCGTTCTTGGAATTTTGCCAAGTTACCGCCTGTCTAAGTCTGTTTTTAGGATCCCTGCCTATAGGCGCCTCGACGGTCCCTTCATCCTGTTTGAGATTGTCGAATACCAGAGCTTCGTATTTTCTGGTTATGGAATGATCCGCCAATTGTTGTGACAGTAACTCGTGTGCTATATCATTTTTAGCTACTACCAAAAGCCCGCTGGTATCTTTATCTATCCTGTGGACGATACCCGGTCTTATTACGCCGTTGATAGACGACAGCCTGTCTTTGCAATGAAACATGAGGGCGTTTACCAACGTTCCGCTTTCATTGCCGGCCGCCGGATGAACCACCATGCCTCTCGGCTTGTCCACCACCAAAAGATCATCATCTTCATACACTATATCAAGAGGAATATCTTCTGCCTGAACTTCAAGCGTCTTAGGTTCAGGCAAGGCCATATAAACCACATCTCCTGCTTTGACCTTATACTTTTTTGACAGGCAAGATTGACTGTTTATTTTAACAGCTCCTGTCTCAATGAGCTTTTGTATAAAGCTCCTGGATATTTCGGGCAATTGCAAAGAGAGCGCTAAATCAACTCTAGCGCCTTCATTTTCATCACCTATTAAAATTTCTATGTTTTCATTATTATCCATACAAGGCCCCCATAACGCCAGAGAGCTACGCACTCCGTATAAGGAATTAAACGCTGTCAACGCTATCAGCGTTATCTATTTTACCATCTTTCCCATAAAACGCCAGGGTGTAGAGAATTAAAAATCCGGCTCCGACGCAAACTGCAATATCAGCAATATTAAAAACAGGAGACCAAATTTTAAAATCAATCATGTCAGTTACATAGCCCAAGAACAGCCTGTCTATCAAGTTTCCTAGACCGCCTGCTATGATAAGGCTAAGCGAAAGCGGCAGCGTCCAGTGAACGTCTTTATGGGTTTCCATATACCATACGGCAACTGCCAGTGCAATCACAGGCAGTACGATCAACATAAAGCCCGAGCCTGAAAACAAGCTAAAAGCAGCGCCTCTGTTCTGAACATAAGTCAGGTGGAATACGTTCTCTATGACAGGTATGCTCTCACCTACATACATGAGTTCTCTAACAGCGAATTTTACGATCTGGTCTAAAAGTATGATTCCTGCTATCAACAAATACCTGAATTTTACCATTTCTTAAGGCAAGCTTAGCTTGCATCCCCCTAACTGTTTTAATGATTTATTTATTTGTTTATTTTAAATTTACGATTGTCTTGGAAAGGTCAGCTTTTTCATTTTCTTTCCTAGATGCAGAAAATTCCTTTTCATAAGCGGCATCTTTTGCGTAAATCGTATCGCTGCTTACATTTTGGGATGAAGATGACGGAAGAAATTCTTTCTCAAATTCAGCCAAGATGTCATCGCTGCTATAATTCAATCTCTCCAGTTCATCCTCCAGCATTCTTTTATATCTGGACCTTAAAGTCTCGACTTTTATTTTAAGATTATTACCCTCTTCATTGAGTCTGGCTATGGATTCTCTAGCTTCTTTGGTAATTAAAGAAGCCTCCAGCTCAGCGTTCTTCAAAAGTACTTCGGCCCTTCGCTCAGCGCTGGCCGCGATATCGTTCATAAGGGACTTAGCGGCTTCCAGAGTTTCATATACCGAAGTCTCAGTACTGATATGTTTATCTACCTGCCCTTTGGCCTTCTGCAATTCTTCCTTAAGCTTCCTGTTTTCTCTTATCAGCTTTTCCATATCCACTATTATAAGGTCCAGAAAAGCATCTACTTCTTCTTCTTTATATCCTCTTACCGCTTTGGTAAATTCTTTGTATTCAATGTCTGCAGGTGTAATCATTGCATCCTCCCTGAAATCACTCTAAAACACCACTAAAAAAACATCACTATCAATCTTATTAAAAGATTTGCCACCAGCTCTATGAGCAGCATAGAAAGCAGCACAGAAAAATCAAACATTCCTGTGTTAAACCGGCTCAAAAGTTTTCTGCAAGGCATTACGAGAGGCTCCGTAAGCCTCACCAAAAACATGTAAAGTTTCCCTAATATTCCATATGGATTGCCTGCAAACCAACTCAGAATCGCTCTGACAAGAAGCAGTGTTACCAAAAGATTAGCAAACCATCTTATGGCATAAATTATAATATACAACATGTTTCCCCTTTCTTCGGCATAATCTTGAAAAAAATATCACGATATTATCTCCAAGGGTTCTTATTTCCGCCGAAGTCAAATCCCCTTTCATCTTGATTGGCTGCTATATCAACGCTCTCCGGCGCGAATATAAAAATATTGTTGGCTACCTTTTGAACGTTACCATTTAAAGCATATGTAGCGCCGCTTAAAAAATCAAATATTTTTTTTGCAACTTCTGTCTCTATTTTTTCCAGATTGATTATTACGGGACGTCTGCCTTTTAAACTATCCACCAATTTAGGACATTCGTCAAAGCTTTTCGGCTCTATAACTACAAGTTTAAAAGCGCTTGTTCCGGCAACAGATACCCTTCTTTCAATTGGAACTGTTTTAGGTGCTTCGCTGGCTTGAGATGACCTGGCTGCTTTATATTCTGATGAAGACTTGCGAATGTTCTCTTTAGAAATCCTTTCCTTTTCAGCCTGAAGTTCCTCTTCATCAAACTCATCTTCCACTTCTTCGATGCCTACTAATTTTTTAAATGTGTCTGAAAATCCCATTTCAGTTCCTCCTATTTTTTCGAATAATCTCTCGCTCCAAAGATAAGCGTACCTACGCGGATCAGATTGGAGCCTGCCTCTATAGCTACCTGAAAGTCATTGGACATACCCATGGAAAGATATTTGAAGTCCAGTCTTTCATGCTGTATCTTGCCGTACTCATCGTACAGCTTCTTTACTTCTTCAAAGTAAACTCTGGCATCTTCCGGGTTTTCTTCATAAGGAGCTATACACATCAGTCCTCTGATTCTTACGTGGGGGCATGTTTCTAAGATATCATTTATCATCTGTCCCGTCTCTCCCGTAGTAATCCCAAATTTGCTTTCTTCCATAGCTGAATTTACTTGTATCAAAATATCCATATCCAGTCCGTGCTGTTCAGCTCTTTTGTTTATTTCCTGAGCCAGCTTCAGCGAATCCACAGAATGGATCATAGACACTTTATCAATTATGTATTTAACTTTGTTAGTCTGAAGGTGACCTATCAAATGCCAGCGCACCGGCTTGACATGGTCGAACTTATCCATTATTTCCTGAACTTTGTTTTCTCCTATATCGGTAATTCCGCAGTCTATTGCCTCGTTGATCTCTTCCACTGTATGCAGCTTGGTAACTGCAACCAGCAATACATCATCACCTGATCTGCCTGACTTTTCAGCTGCCTGATTTTTCAGCTCAACCACATGCTTAATGTTTTCTCCAATTGACATTTTATCACCCCGTAAAAAATTTATCTTTTTTAATTATGTTCAGTTTAAGGCATCATTGCTTTAATATTTCATCGTAGCTCTGCACGGTCTCAACATATTGGCCTTCGCTGTCATAATAATAATTTTTCTCTACGACCGTCTGCCCTTTATACGATGAAAGAATGCTTACAGGTGTAAATACAGCGTTGCCCACCTTGTCCATAACATAGACGCCTTTGACGCCATCTTCTTCCACTATACTGTCAGTCTCCAATATAATACCGCTATAGCTGGAGGTTATAAGGCGGCAGTCTTTAACTCTATATTTATCAAAATCTTCATAGGACCTGTCACAGATGAGAACTATCTGATATTTGTCACCTTGCTTTGTCTTAGAATAAACGCTCATCTGTACCGGTTCCTTGTCGTCATAAGATGCTTTCACATTTGCGCCTTCTTCAAACAAACCGGCATCTTCTTCAGGAAGCCAGCATACAAGATACCACTGTTTGTTGTCTACTATTTTGAACAGAACGTCGCCCGGCTCAGCGCTTGAGGAGGAAGCCTCCTGAACACCTGCTTGTCCGCTTTGATATTCTTCAATAAAGCTCTCGTCTAATTGAGACAAAGTATCCGTATTCAGCTGTTCTTCGTATCCGTCATAATAATAACTTACTATACCTCTTCTGTCGGTATAGTGCTCGTGTCCTCCTACGGAAACTATCAAACTATTGCTTCTAACCAGCTGACCGACATCTTTGTCTCTTTCTATGCTGCCGCCGACGCTGGCCTTGTACACTTGCTCATCTCTCACTATAACGCATGTGGCGTCTAAAGATGTCTCCAGCGTGCCATATTCTGCAGTATACGTCTGAGTAAAAATATCGGTAACAGTAGGTATTATGTAAATTATCGTATATAATACGGCAAAAACTATGAGAAACAGAATTATTGCCGATTTCGGTTGTAATTTTATCTTTGTTTTTTTCATAATTTACCCTTCATTTTATTTTACC
>UQEW01000064.1 GCA_900540145.1 uncultured Eubacteriales bacterium | reverse complement strand
TCATCCATAAATAAGACCTCCTTTTAATCAAATTATATTTACTATTTGTGTATTTTCTGTGTAAAAAAAATGGGAAATATGATAAAATAAATTATTAAATTTATAAAGATTGTATGTTTATTTTTCAGAAAATGGCAGATAAAAATAGTATGGAAAAATCATTGAGAGAATATACCCGCTGGGCAGGACAAACACTGCCTCAAGATTTGAAAAAAGAGCTTAAAGAGATTGAGAAAGATTCAAACGCTATATATGATAGATTTTGCAGAGATTTGACTTTTGGAACTTCCGGACTGAGAGGAAAAATGGGAGTAGGTCCCAATATGATAAATTCAATAGTTCTAAAGAGAGCTACAGATGGAGTTATAGACTATTTACGGTCGAAACACCTTAATCCGCAAGTAATAATAAGCTATGATACCAGAATCAACTCGATGGAATACGCCGAAGGCGTTGCAGAAGAGCTGGCATCCAACGGTATATCAGTAAAAATTTTTGCCGAGCCAACACCGGTGCCGGTTCTTTCTTTTGCCATAAGAGAGCTGAAGGCCGACTGCGGCATTATGATAACTGCGAGCCATAATCCGAAAGAATATAACGGGTATAAAGTTTATGACCACTGCGGCAATCAAATTGATGACAGAAAAGCCCGCGCAGTGGAAGACTATATAAATAAAAGGGAATATTTCGAGAATGGAACTGCATCAGCAAAGGCTGAGATACCGGCAGAAATCAAAATATTAGACGATAAAGTTAAAAACGCATATTTTAAAGCTCTTAGAGAAAACATTCTCTTTTGGGATGAAGAAACAAAAGCAAGAAAAGCTCTTTCCGATTTAGAAGTAGTATACACCCCTTTAAATGGCACAGGCAGAGATTACGTTATGGAAGTTGCCAAAAGCCTTGGGATTCGAAAGATAAAAATGGTAGAAGAACAGAGCTTTTGGGATGGTAATTTCCCTACTTGTCCTTCTCCAAACCCGGAATATGATCAAGTTTTTCTATTGGCAAAGGAGAAATACTGCGATGAGAATACAGATATAATCGTTGCTACAGATCCTGACAGTGACAGGATGGGCGTAATGGCAAGAGACAATTCTGAAGAAGGTAAAGGGCTTTTCAAGAGACTTACAGGCAACCAGACAGGCCTGTTGATGTTGGATTATATCTGCTATTGCCACAGCAAAGGAAAGGGCGGCAGGTTTCTTGACGAAAATAAAACAGTATACAAAAGCTATGTGTCATCACCGCTGGCCGAGGATATTGCCCGAAGCTACGGAATCACGATAAAGAATGTTCCTACAGGATTTAAAAACATAGCTGCCGAAATAGAGAAACTGAAAAATCAGGGCAGAGAAAATGATTTCCTCTTCGGATTTGAAGAAAGCCAAGGCTATCTGTACGGAAACTACACAAGAGATAAAGACGGAGCTTTGGCAGTACAGATGATTTGCCTTTTGGCAGCGTGTCTGAAGGAACAGGGAAAAACTTTATTTGACCAGATAGAAGACATCCAAAAGCGTTACGGATATACGAAATCATTGGTTACGTCGGTGGACTTTAATTCAGAAATGGACAGAAAAAATATAGATGTTTTAATGGAAAAGCTTTTTGACGGAAAGCTGCAAAATCTCATGGGTCAGGAGATTTCTCATGATTTTGAGCATAAAGAAAACAATATGTACAGAGGAATTCTCCCTGAGGGTCATCAGGTCATAATACGGCCTTCAGGTACTGAAATGAAAGTTAAGATATATATATATGCCAGAGGCAAAACCAGTCAAGAAGCCGAAGAAAAAACACGGCTTTTAGCGGATGAAATAAAAGCTTTTATTAATTGTGAGCAGCTTTAAGCAAGTTTGCACGCAAAATTGACACAAATATAAAGAAAGGCATATTATGAATAAAGTATTGACAGCTATAGATAAAAGCGGCTCATTTCGAGTATATATGACCATTTCAACCGATATGGTTCAGAAAGCTGCTGACATACATAATACCACACCTCTTGCAACAGCCGCCCTGGGAAGAGTTCTGACAGGCGCAGGGCTCATGGGACTGATGCTGAAAAATCCTCAGGATAAGCTGACCGTCATCTTCAAAGGCGACGGACCGGCACAGCAGATATTGGCTACTGCCGACGGACAGGGAAACGTGAAAGGCTATATAGCAAACCCCGATGTTGAGTTGCCCATCAAGGATAACGGCAAACTGGACGTAGGCGGAAGTCTGGGGATAGGAACCCTTACTGTCATAAAAGACTTGGGGCTGAAAGAACCATACGTCGGCAAAATCGCTTTAGTTTCAGGAGAAATAGCAGAAGACCTGACGGCATACTACTATATCTCAGAACAGCAGAATTCAGCCATAGCGCTGGGTGTCAAAATCGAGAGAGACTGCTCGGTCGGGTGCGCCGGAGGTATGATAGTACAAGTGCTGCCGGGAGCTTCTGAAGAGGCCGTAAGCCAGCTGGAAAGCGTAATCAATTCAATGGAGTCGATAACTTCCGTAATAGATAAGGTCAATGCCGCAGCCGAAGACGAGACAGCAGAAAGAAAAGTCCAGATGATGGCAGAAAAAATTTTCGCCGACATGCCGGAAGAATTTGAATTGGAGTTTCTTGAAACAAAGGAAATGGATTGGCAATGTGATTGCTCTGAAGAACGATTGGAAAAAGCGTTGATGACCATAGGAGAAAAGGATTTGACGGAAATAATAGAAGAAGACGGCGAGGCAGAGCTAGTTTGCCAATTCTGCCTTAAAAAATACCATTTCGACAAAGACCATCTCATGAGGATTCTGGCAAGTATCAAATAAAACCGGAGGCTTTCTATGTGCAAAAAGAGAATAGGAGTCCTTTTCGGAGGGCGCTCAGAGGAACATGAAGTTTCTTTGATTTCTGCGTCGTCCGTAATCAGGGCCCTGGACTCGGAAAAGTTTGTACCGATATACATAGGGATTACCAGGAACGGGAAATGGAAAAAATACGATGGACCGACCGAAAAAATTCAAGATGGTTCGTGGGAAGAAACCGCAACGGATTTGGAGCCGGGACATCTAAGCGAAATTGTAGACTTTGCACTGCCCATACTTCACGGACCATACGGAGAAGACGGATGTATACAAGGCTTCCTTGAGACTCTGGGCATACCCTACGGCGGCTGCGGAGTTTTGGCTTCAGCAGTTTCCATGGATAAACAGTTGTTTAAACAACTTATGAAGGAAAACAGCCTTCCCGTCTGCGGATATATAAGTTTTACAAGAAAAGAAGCTTTAAAAGATTTACGAAAAGCAGCCCTTAAAGTTATGGAAGATGTCGGACTGCCCTGCTTTGTCAAGCCTGCCAACATGGGCTCCAGCGTGGGCATAAATAAGGCAGGTACAGAGGAAAAACTGATCAAAGCTCTAAAAAATGCATGTCTGTATGATGATAAGGTCATCGCAGAAGAATATATCGACGGACGGGAACTGGAAATTGCAGCAATAGGCGGAGAAGAACCGGAGCTGACCGATATAGGAGAGATAATACCATCCACGGAATTTTACGATTACGCGGCTAAATATGGCGGAGAACGCCATGACATCGGCATCGGAAACCGTGAACGCCAAGATGCAAAATCATCGCAGCTGATCATACCGGCCGATATAGGCGAAGAAATAAAAATGCAAATCAAAAGTATGGCTGAAAAAGCATATAAAGCCGTAGGGGGATATGGCTTTTGCAGAATAGACTTTTTCTTAAAAGCGCAAACAAAAGAGATATATATAAATGAAATAAACACTATACCCGGATTCACCGGCGGCAGCATGTTTCCGTTGCTTTGGGAGCATCAGGGCCTGAATTTGCGGCAGATAATTGAAAGGATTGTAGATTTGGGATATGAAAGAGATTACATTAGAAATAACAGGAAGACAACAATATGAGGGCGTAGAAGAAGACCAGATGGAGTTTGTCACCGATGGGAAGCTTTATATTAGAAACGGAGTTGTATATATAATATATGATGAAACGGAAGTTTCCGGCATGGAAGGCTGCAAGACTACCATCAGGCTGGGAGAGTCATCTGTCAAAATGAGGAGAACCGGCAACGTAGGCATAAGCACGGAGCTGTATTTTGAAGAAGGAAAAAGATTCAGCAGTGTTTATGAGACGCCTTATGGTCCTATGGGAGTGGAGGTTTTCACCGATTACGTTAAAAATAATTTTGATATGGAAAAATGCCAAGGCTCAATAGACGTCCAGTATCAGGTCAGCATGGAGGGCTTGGCAGAAGGTATAAACAAGATAACTATTAAAGTAATGTAAAAATATACAAGCAACGAGGAGATGAAATAATGCAGCAAAAAGGTTTCGATTCTGAAAAGTACATTGAGGAACAGTCTAAGTATATTCTTGAAAGAATTAATCATGAGAACAGCCAGAGACTGTACCTGGAATTTGGAGGGAAATTAGTCCACGACAAGCACGCCATGCGTGTTTTGCCGGGGTTTGACGAAAACGCCAAGATTAAGCTCTTACAAAAGATGAAAGACAAGGCGGAAATCATAATCTGCATTTATTCAGGAGACATAATTAACAGCAAAACAAGACAAGATTTCGGTATAACTTACGATTTAGAAGTGTTAAGACTGATAGATATTTTCCGCAAATATGACCTTAAGATAAACAGCGTAGTCGTAACTCGCTATGAGGACGCACCTGCTGTCAATAAGTTTATCGCCAGGTTAGAAAGAAGAGATATCAAGACATACAAGCATTTCTATACCAAAGGCTACCCTACCGATGTGGACACCATCGTAAGTGAAGAGGGTTACGGAGCCAATTCTTACATAGAAGTAACAAGGCCTTTAGCAGTGGTTACGGGCCCCGGAGGCGGCAGCGGCAAGCTGGCCACATGTCTTTCCCAGCTTTACCATGAGTACAAGAGGGGCGTAAAGGCCAGATACGCCAAATTTGAAACGTTCCCTATATGGAACCTTCCTCTGAAGCATCCTGTCAACATAGCTTATGAGGCGGCCACAGCCGATCTTAGAGATGTTAACATGATCGATTCCTTCCACCTTGAGGCCTATGGCGAAAAGGCTGTAAACTATAACAGAGATTTGGAGGCTTTTCCTGTAGTAAAGAGGATAATAGAAAAGATAACGGGGACTGCCGAATATCAGTCCCCTACAGATATGGGAGTCAACAGAGCGGGCTTTTGCATATATGACGACAAGGTTGTGCAGGAAGCTGCCGTTCAAGAGATAATCCGCAGATTTTTGATTGCTAAATGCGACTATAAAAAAGGAAAGATTTCTGAGGAGGCTTTGGAAAGGTCAGAGCTTTTGATGAAGGAAGTCAATGCCTGCGAAGAGGACAGGCCTGTGGTTACTCCTGCCAGAGAATATGCCGAATATAAGAGACGCTGCGATGAAAAATATCTAAACGTTGTAGTAACGGCTCTTGAAATGCCTGACGGAACTATGGTCACCGGCAGAAGCAGCCGGCGCATGGTGGCAGCGGCTGCGGCAGTGCTTAACGGCGCAAAAAAGCTGGCCGGAATAGATGACGACAAATATGTTATCGCACCTAACGTTTTCGGCGACATACAGTCGCTGAAAGGAGACATCCTCAATCACGACAGAACCAGCTTAAACCTGGAAGAGACGTTGACTGCCCTCTGCATTTCAGCGGAGACCAACCAGTGCGCAAAAAAGACTTTTGAGATGCTGAGCAAACTCAAAGGCTGCAAAGCTCATTGCACCGCCATCCTAAGTGACAGAGACGAGCAGACTCTGAGAAGCATGGGAATAGATGTTACATGCGATCCTGAATACCTGACCACCAACTTATATTTTGCATAAGATATAAACTCATAAAGAGATAATGCATATATACCCGTTGCGTTGCTAAGGAGAGACCAGACATGCCAAGAAAAACAGCAAGAAGACAGAGAAATAATCATGCCGGAAGGACTCTGAATTCAAGGGGACGGCTTGGATATATAGCGATTTTTGAAGGGATAGGCGTCGGACTTGTCGCTGGTCTTTTGGTGTCTTTATTTAGATTCCTCATCAATGAAGCAGAGGACATGAGAGATCTTTTTATAGAATCAGCCAGACAAAAGTTTACCATGGTTCTTTTGGGCATAGGAATCTTGGTGTTTATTTCGGTATGCATTGCTGTGATAGTACAAAGAGAGCCGATAGCCTCCGGAAGCGGCATACCACAGATAAAAGACGAATTGAAAGGCAAGGCTTCTTCCAATTGGATACAAGTAATTATCGCTAAGTTTTTTGGAGGAATACTTGCCATAGGAAGCGGTCTTTCATTGGGAAAAGAAGATGCGGGAATCCAGCTCGGCGCCATGGCAGGAAAGGGCTTTTCCAGGTTAACCGCTAAAAAAAGGCAGCAGCCTGAGGAGCCTGGAGAAAAAGAAAGCCTTTTGATGACTTTTGGCTCAGGGGCAGGGTTTTCGGCAGTCTTCGGGGCGCCTCTTGCGGGAGTTATATTCACCCTCGAAGAACTGCACAAAAATTTTTCTAAAGAAGTTTTGCTTGGTACAATGGCCGCAGCCATTACAGCAGACGGTGTAGGAACTTACCTCTTTGGATTTGAGCCTGTGTTGAGTTTTGCATTAGATGCGGATGAAGGTCTTCCCATAAGCAGAATTTGGATGGTTGTCCTTTTAGGCTTGATTCTCGGCGCTTTAGGCGTTTTCTTCAATAAGACGGTTAAGGTTTGCTGCAATTTATTTAAAGGGTTAAAACCAAAATGGATAAAAACTGTTATACCGTTTGTCTTTCTATTTGCGCTGGCCATCTGGATGCCGGAAGCTTTGGGCGGTGATTACGGCATTCTGGAAACAATCGGCCATGGCTCGCTTACTGTGAAAGTTCTATTGACTCTTTTAATTGTAAAATTTGCTTTCTCTGTCATCAGCTTTGGAAGCGGGGCTCCGGGAGGCATAATTATGCCGGTTATAGTAGTAGGAGCTTTTGTGGGAGGAATCTTTACAGAAGCCATAAGCCCGCTGGTAGGATTTGAAAAAGATTGGGCGCAATGCTTTGCTGCTTTAGGTATGGCAGGCTTTTTCAGCGCAACAGTAAAAACGCCCATCACTGCGATTATACTTATAAGCGAAATGACAGGAACCTTTTCAAATCTATTTCCATTGTCTATTATAGTTCTTGTATCTTATATAACTGCAGACGGCTTAAGCGGTCGCCGTAGCCGTCCGATTTTCGATTAATCTTCAGAAGCGTTGTTTTCTGAAGATTCTTCTTTCCATGCATCTTTTTTGTTATTTATATTTTCAAGATTTTCTTCTCTGAACTTATCCCAATCCAACAGATAGAGTGCTCTTTCCAGCAGCATGCCTTTGGCAAAGGGAGAAAGCTTTCTGTAAAAGGTCATTATTTCCATCAAATCATCATCACAGAATTGGCTATTGCTTACCTGGTTTAGAAAAACCTGCGGGTCAGCTTCAAACAGGGTCCCCATATTTATGCCAAAACGACTTGTTATCTTAAATAAAACTTCAGCGTCAGGCGTTCTGCGCGCCAGTTCATAATGAGTATACAGCGATCTGCTAATGCCGGCCAAATCGGCCATTTGAGTCTGGCTCATATTCTTGCACGTTCTTAAAATCTTCAAATTGGCAGCGATTCTCTTTTGGGTATCTAAATTCATGTTACGTCTCCTCAAAGCATGCAAAATGCTGTAATCAATATTTTGGCAAAATTTGTGCCTCTATAATATATGTGCAAATTCTCCTTAAAAAAGTTGCACGGAAGGCTGTATTTACCTTGTATTTTTGCTGCAAAGTTATAAATAGTATAACTACATGTTTATTCAACTATTATCTTACAACGACTAACTTTAGTAAAGAACCATTTCTTTATTTAAAGGAAATTTTCGTAAAAAGGAGAGTAAACATGGCAGAAAAATTAAGACCACTAGACCAGGTAGAAATGGGCAGAAGAGTCAGAAGCAGAAGGGAAGCCATAGGGCTCAGCAGAGAAAATCTTGCTGAACAATTGGACGTATCCGCACAGTTTATCGCAGATATCGAATATGGCCACAAAGGTATTTCAATTAAGAAGCTGTACCTTCTGTGTCAGATTCTCAATGTAACAGCAGACTACATACTTGCGGGAGGAATTTTGCCGGAGGAAATGGATGGAGAAACATCAAGAGCCTGTGAGGAGATAATGGCGATCCTTCATCAGTGCGACGCAAGACAACTTAGAAGCATAGGAAAAATCGCTCAGATATATGCGGATGAAGTAAGGATGAAATAATCGTGAAATACTCACAAGAAGTAGAATACCTTCCCATTAATGGCAAAGTAATAAATATAAAGGCTGCAAAGGAATGGGATGGTTTCTATGAAGAAGAATCAGAAAGGCTTGAAGATGACAATGAGCTGCTAGCTCAGTATTATAAAGACGTTACTCGTTATTTAGGCGTTTTTGGAATAAATAAAGCGTATTTTGAAGACGCGGTCCAGGACACCATGGTTGAGGCTCTGAAATGTGCCGGCAATATAAGGGATAAGACGAAATCAAAATATTGGATATTAACAATAGCTAAAAGGGTAGGCTTAAAATACCTAAAAAAAGGAAAGAAAGAGGAGGAGCAAAACTGTTCATACGAAGAGTATATATGTAATTGCAACGAAGAAATAGATTTTGTTTCAGACAGGCAAATCTTTGAAAAAGCCAGTTGTATCAGCGATGAATATCTTATAGAGCTTATAGAAACAACTTTGAGCGCCAAAGAACAAAGAGTTATTCTTTTGCAATATATCTATCGGCATAAGCTCAAAGAAATAGCTGAGATTTTAAATGAACCTGAAGGTACTATTCACAGTATCTCAGCGCGGGCAAAGAAAAAGCTTAAAGCAAGATTGGAAGAAGGAGGATATCCTTATGGCAGATAGAACTGACTACACGAAATTATTGGGCGAGCGTCTGGAACGCGCCTATAGAGCAAAGGATGATATAAAGCCGCCGTCTGCGGAAGACATCGCCAGATGGAAGCGGCTGGCTCAAGTCAAGAGAAAAGAGAAAAGGAAGCGCATGAAGCTGATTGCCAGCCTTGCGTCTGTGTTTGCTGTTGCCTTTTGCGTCAGCATAGTTCCCATGTTCAAAATCCCTGATGCGCAAGCAGGGGAAGATTATTTTGTGGATATACAAGACTTCAGGGAAAATGATGAAAATATGATTGTTGAAACATATACTACATATGACAATCTTCCTGAAGATGTGCGCGAGGAGTTCTATATTTTTGAAAAACTTCCAGAAGGTTACGAACTGTCGGAAATGAGGGTTGTAACTTTTGGAGAGAAGAAAAAATGTGAGACAGAAATTAAAAACAAAAATAATAGTAATTATTTTATAATAATGCAAAGATTTTCGGAAGGAAGTACAGAAGCAGTTGTAAATAGCGATTTTGTGGAAAACTGGTATGGAATAGACGTTTATGGAAAAAAGTATACAAATGGTGATAATACAACAAACTATGAATTTGCAATAGATAGTAGCTTTATAGATATTGTGGCAGATAGTGAAGTTGATAAAGAAATAATAAAACAGACAATAAAAGAGGCTGTTTTTTAGCCTCTTTAAAATGCACTGGAATAAGCACTATAAGTATGTACAGAAGAGCCAATTGTATCTTTACTTACAACTCTTATTCTATAACTCGTATTTCTGTTTAATCCAGTATAATGATTATAGAAGTAGAAAGCAGTTTTGTTAAATCCATTATTATATAAAGTGCGTTCCGGGTTAGAAGTGTCTATAACCCATTCACCATCGACCTTTTTTTGTAGATATACAACTACATTGTATATGTCGACCGTTTGGCTGAAATAAACATCAACATATACATCTGCAGTAGTAGCGCTGGTTCTATCTATATCGAAAATTACAGCATTTGTATCATGCGTATCTATACCTGGATCATCAATTATCTCAGTAGACGCAAAAGCAACAGAACCAAAGGACATGGTCAAAACCAAGACCAAGAAAAGTGACACAATTTTTTTTCTCATGAAAAACCTCCCAAATGTTAATTTTGTAATGAAAAAACATTTGGGAGTTTATCTAAAATCATTGATTTTTCTCAATTTTAGGAAATCAATAATAACTGTTTGGTACCTTAAATTTGAGATGTGATAAAAGCTTAATAAACTCCTTTTAGCTCAGCTAAAAGGAGTTTACGGGTTCTCAAGCCAAAACGTAAAAGGCGATGTTATCCGAAATTTAAAAAATGTTATCTTTTCAGATAACAAAATCACGATTATAGATAATATCGTATCCGAAAATGGCAAAACCTTATCTTTTCGGATAACAAAACCACGATTTTCGGATACCGCTTATATTTTCCAACGATTTTCGGATACCATTTAGTTTTTACAACAGATTCAAACATGCCGAAGAGTTCTTTTGCCGGCATGTGACAATCTGCCATCAGCAAAGCACCTCATCATGTGACAATCTGCCATCGGCAAAGCACCCCATCAAGCGGCAATCAGCTCGATTCAAGTGCTTATGTGATATACAGCTGGCAAACATTAAACAGACCTTGGACAAACATTAGGCAAACATTAGACAGACCTTGGACAAACTTTAGACAAACATATAAAAATATTGGTAATTTTCTTTAAAAAGGGTTTCATTTGTGTTATTTTATGTTATAATATAAATATAAAAAGAGTTAATTTTTTAACAAATTTACTTTTTAACAAAGTTTCTTAAATTAGGAGGTTATCAATCATGAAAAAAGTAGGTGTATTGGGAACTGGTACCATGGGCGCCGGCATCATTCAGGTTCTAGCGCTGAACGGATACGAAGTAGTAATGAGAGCAAGAAGAGATTCTTCTGTAGAGAAAGGTCTTGCTACCGTTAAAAAAAATCTTGATAAAATGGTAGCAAAAGAAAAAATTACTGCAGAAGCAGCAGAAGAAGCTTACAGCAGAATACAAGGCTCAACCAATATCAACATAATCGCAGACGCAGACCTGGTAATTGAAGCAGCAACAGAAGATATGGAAGCCAAAAAAGCTTTGTTTGCTGAGCTGGACAAACTTTGCAAACCTGAAACTATCATTGCTACCAATACATCTTCCCTTTCAATAACCGAAATCGCCGCAGCTACAGGAAGACCTGATAAGATCATAGGAATGCATTTCTTTAATCCGGTTCCTGCCATGAAACTGGTAGAGATCATAAAAGGTTTGACCACTTCCGATGAGACAAAGGATACCATCATAGCGTTGGCTGAGAAGTTAGGAAAAACCCCTGTTGAAGTAGCAGAAGCACCTGGATTTGTAGTAAACAGAATCCTCATCCCTATGATAAACGAGGGTATCGGAATCGTTGCCGACGGAGTCTCAGACGTTAAAGGCGTTGACACAGCCATGAAACTGGGAGCCAATCACCCGATGGGACCTCTGGAATTAGGCGACCTTATAGGTCTCGATGTTTGCCTGGCTATAATGGAAACTCTCTACACTGAATATGGTGATCCTAAATATAGACCTCATGTTCTGCTGAAGAAAATGGTAAGAGCGGGAAAATTGGGAAGAAAGACCGGCATAGGTTTCTACGACTATTCAAAATAAGAAAAAATTTCCCACATATAGAAAGGATAGCTCCTCCTGATTCAAATATCCGAAGGGGCTATCCTTTTTTTGCCAGTTTGCCACAAAGTATCAACCTTGCTTCATCGCAGAGCTCCTGCAGGCTTCATAAAGGTACTCATCACGGCAGGCATGTCCGTCGCAGCTTAAAAGCCGTTTTGGAGATTGAAGAAGTGTTAGAAGCGAAAAGTGTGTAAGACCTGCCTTGAATTTCTCGCTTTATCGATACTGTTCGACGTTGCTGTATAACTTATTTCTACCGCCAATGTCCACCTCTTGAAAGCCGCTACTCGGGAAGTACAAGTCTTAGCAAAACAAGAAATAAAGCTTAAAATGAGTTTCCGTTTATGTCTAAGAAGCCCCACAGGTTGTCATACGATAAAAACAAGTATATTCATCTTCACATTTTAATGCAAGAGGTTTTGAAATAATTAATATTTTATCAATTAACCTTTAAAAATAGTGTAAATTTAAACGAATTAATAGCCTTGCTTTTTTAAATAAGCAGTATATAATAGACGTAAGACATTTTAGTTTAATTCTAAAAAAGCAATTCTTAATTTTCTCAGAAAGGTGAAGGGCACCCTAAAAAGCCCATAAAGGTGAATTTATGAATGAAAAAATTTTAGAATCTGAAACCGATTGCGGTGAGATTTCCTGTGCCTCTATGGA
>UQEW01000063.1 GCA_900540145.1 uncultured Eubacteriales bacterium | reverse complement strand
GCCCTATGGTGCTTATCCAAATGATGGCAGCGCAGATGAAGTCCTGAAGGAATTGGGTTTCAGAGTATCTGTGACCAGTTATCAAAAATCAAATACCATAGAAAAAGGCAATCCCAACTGTCTTTTAGAATTAAAAAGATTTTTACGCACTCCTGATTTTGACATCGGCAATATTATCTGTTAAAATGACGCCATAGGGGGGTGAATAAAAAATGAATTTACCAGAAAGAAAAGAAAAAACAGCAGACATAACTGTCAACGTGGATGTTTCTAAAATTGTAAGGAATGTAAGTATTGCCGGCGTATTGGTGGTAGGAATAATCTTTGGATGTGCTACTTACCGTAAAGTTATGCAATGGCAAAAAGACGAATAAACCGTCAAACAAGTCAAATCAATCAACAACAAACAAATTTGCAAAACTATAAAGGGCTTCCTGCATCAACATAAAATAATTTAATGCAAGGAGGCCTTTTTATGCGAGTTGCTGAATGCAATATGAGATAATTACAGTTCCAATTCATACATTATCATCGCTATAGTTGCAGGTCCGGCTGTCTCTGTGCGCAGGATAGTCTTGCCGAGAGACACGCTGAGTATGTTCTGTTCAGCAAGCATTTCTGCTTCCTTCTGGCTAAAGCCTCCCTCCGGTCCTATTATCACAGCTGCCTCAGCAGAATGACCTTTTTCCGTCTGCATATAATTTTTCAAGCAATCTTTTATGGTTCTGTTCTCTTCATTTTCATATGGAAAAATCACGATATCGTAATTAGCCAATCTGTCCACAGCCTGCTTAAAATCAACAGGTTCTTCAACTTGTGGAATTATTCCTCTTCTGCACTGTTTAACCGCCTCATCACTGATTTTTTGCCAGCGGTTCATTTTTTTAGCAAAATTGCCTTTATCCACTACAACTGTCCTGTCCATGAATACAGGAACGATTGAATAAACGCCGAGTTCCACCGATTTTTGTATGATTTCCTCCATCTTTCCGCCTTTAGGAATGCCCTGGTACAACGTTATTTTTGTCTCAGGTTCGCGAGCAAATTTTTGCTTATCTAATATTAATAACACAACTTGCTCATCTTGAATTTTTTCTATCTCGGCTCTGTATTCCCAATCCATTTTATCAGATATATCAACTTCACTGCCCGGTTTGAGCCTTAAAACTTTCTTTATATGATGGATGTCATTTTTATCAGTTATATAAATATTGTTTCCCTGAATATCGGACGTTTCAACAAAAAATCTGCTCATATCTTCTCCTTCGGAAGACGCGCCGCTATGGCGCACCACATTCCGTCCTCTTTTATTTTTTCAATTTCAAATCCGTGCTCTGTTATTGCTTCTGCTACTTGGTTTTCCTTTTCCGTCAATATTCCGGAAGAAATGTAAATTCCTCCCGGCTGCAATACACTTTCAACGTGACCGCTGAGAGTCATAACCAAATCTGCCATAAGATTGGCAACTACAATATCCGCTTTAAAATCTATTCCATCCGCCAAATTACCCACTTGAACTTTTATTTTATCTTCACATCTGTTTAAAGCGACATTTTCTTTGGAAACTTCCACGGCCTGTGGGTCTATATCCACAGCTAACACCTCTTCTGCACCTAAAAGTGCCGCTCCTATAGACAGTATCCCCGATCCGCATCCTATATCCAGTACCTTTCTGCCATCTCCCATATATTCTTCCATAAGTTTAAGGCAAAGGGATGTAGTCTCATGAGTACCGGTGCCAAATGCCATACCCGGGTCTATTTCAATTATCTTCTCTTCTCCATGAGGTGTATACTGTTCCCACGTCGGTTTAACTGTAAGTTTATCTGTAATATGTGCAGGCTTAAAATATTTTTTCCACTGGTCTTTCCATGAACTATCGTCTTCTGTGCTTATCTCAACATGAGCATTAGGGAACATAATTTGAATTTTATCACTTATTTCCCTAAGTTTGCAGCGATTTGAGGCATCATCTTCCAAATAAAAAGTTATCTTAGGAGACATCTCTCCTAAATCCAATACTTGTGGTGCTATATAATCCCACTCATATTCTTCTTTTTTATTCAATAGTTCTCCCAAATCATCCGGGTCAGATACTACAGTATCAGAAATTCCCTCTTCCAGCAACAGGCCCGTTAACGGTTCTATTTGATTCTTTTCTATCTGTATATCAGTCTGTATGTATTTCATGTTTTTCTCCGTTTCACTTATCTTTCGTTACTCAGTATACCAAAGGATTTTCAAAAAGCCAAGGACTGACACGAGTTGTATTAAATTCAATTGCATGATAAAATAAATCAGGTGGTGGATTTTTATGAAAAAAAATTATTTTACTACAGGCGAATTTGCCAAAATTTGTAATGTGAGCAAACAAACGCTTTTTTTCTATGATAATCAAGGCATATTTTCTCCGGAATTTACCGGAGAAAACGGATATCGCTATTATTCATATACGCAAATTGAAGCTTTTACAGTAATAGTTATGCTCAGAGATCTGGGAGTGCATATCAGCGAGATAAAAGCTCACATGAATCATCCGTCGCCTCATGCGCTCATAGAGCTTATGGAGTCAAAAAAAACCGAAATAGACAACAAGATCAAAGCGCTCCAGTGGTCTAAAAGATATATAGATAACAGAATAAAAATAACTAACGAGGGAATAAATGCCGTACCCGGTATCATTTCAATCCAAGAGTTTCCTGAAAGATATATGATAACATCTGATTACTTGGGTGAAGATGATACGGTAGCCGTAACGCAAGCCATAGGCGATCATTTGGACCGCTGCAGTGAGCTGGGGCTTTACAATGCCTGTCCCATCGGCAGCATTATCCCGTCTGCCAGCGTCACTGCCGATGGATATAAATACTCTAAATTTTATACTGTCGTTGAGGGGTCTGCCAGCCTCAAGGAAATTGTAATTGCTTCAGGAGGCCCTCATCTCGTTTTGTACGATGAGCATGGATACGAAAACATAGGTCAAAACTGCCTTAAACTCATAGACTACGCAAAAGAGAACGATCTCAAGCTGGGGGAAAGTTTTTTTGAAGATGTCCTTCTCGACGATCTTTCTACTGAGGGCTATTTTAATTATCTCGTAAAATTATCCATAAAAATTTGCCCATAACAAAGGGACTCCCGGAACTCATCAAATCCAACTGCTTTCACATTGAAAGCTTATACAAAATCCTTGATGTTCCGGGAATCCCTTGGGAATTTTTATGAAGATGCGTTTAAGCTATCTGACCGATCTATTATTAATATGTTTTATTCAAAAATCTCCACATATTCATCTATTGAAACGTCTTCTCCTCTCTTTCTTCTCTCCAATGCGTCTTTAACCTTATTGAAGAGTTCCTTTGTAATAGTAAACTTTCTCATTATAAGTGCTACGCAAACCATCGCAGCGCCGGGAATAACCACAAGAGAATTTTCTACCCAAGCAAGCGCTGTATCGGACTGGACAGCTGCATCACTGTCAAATCCCGCTGCTTCCAGGATAATACCCAACATCTGCAGACCAACAGCTATGGAAACAGATTCCGAAAGGGCCTGTAAAGAAATTACAGCTCCTGACCTCTTTTCCCCTGAAATAAGCTCTTCCACTTCACACACATCATATATCATAGATGGCATAAGCTGCCAATAACATGCGTTAGCTAAAGCGTATATCAGACAAACAGCTATAAGCACTGCCATCGAATCTACTCCAATAAATTTTGATGCTATCATCAGAATACCGCATATGCCTAAGACATTCTTAAAAACATCCTTCTTATCAGCCTTTGTAGCCAGCTTGGAAATAAACGGAACCGTTGCCACCCCTGCCAGGGTTATCATCATAAGAACTGCAGAAATAGTAGCTTCACCCAGTCCCATGTTGAAAGTCATAAAGAAAACTCTATCGGATGAGAAGGTTATGTTAGCTATTAAGTAAGCCAGACTGGCGCCTATGATAACTCTTATAGGCTTAAGCTTTAAGATGTTCCAGTATTCCTTCAATATTGAAGGGATTGCTTTAATAAACGATTGTTTTTTCTCTTTTTTTGGTTTAACAAAATTCTTGATGTCATCGTTTTTAATAGTCAAAGCACATATTAACAGTGCAGCTGCTCCGCATACGCCTACCATTATACCCACTATCTGCCAAGCCTGCTGCGGAGTTTTTCCAAGATTCATACAATAATCTACAACTATCGTAGGCAGCACCATGCCTACACACATGCCTACCTGATTAAATACATAAGCAAAAGAGCGAAGCACTGTTCTTTCATTATAATCGTCTGTCAGATCGGAGCCCCATGCAAGATACGGCACGAAAAATGACGAAAAACAAGTCCAGTACATCAGTACCATCACTATATAATATATGATTTTTACTGTTTGTGACGCGTCTATAGCTGTAAACAAAAGACTTGTTATTATGGCTACAGGAAATGCAGCTGCCAAAAGAAACGGTTTTCTTCTTCCAAACCTTGTTATGATGCTGTCTGATTTAAATCCCACCACAGGAGCGCAAAGAGCTTCCCAAAATGAACCGATTGCCGAAATTGTTCCTGCTATAGCAGGGTTTACACCTGCCACTGTAGTAAGGAACAGCAATAGGTATGTTCCGGCCAGCATATATAAAGCATTATCGCATACAGCCCCTACACCATAAGATAACTTTGTTTTAAAACTGAGTTTCACATTTCTCACCTCTTTTATACTTATGTTAAATTGTAAAGTATATAGTTAGTATATAGTCAAGAGGTTTTTGTTATTTTCTGCATTTTTTGGAAGCTTACCCAGTTTAGCGGCAAATAGATAGATGCAGCAGATCTGTTAAAAGCGAATCTGCAGTTAATAAAAAACCCTGCCAAACACTTCATAAGATAGTGGTTCAGCAGGGTTCGGATCAGGGTTCGGATATAGTGTCTTATTAAAATATTTATTTTTCTTTTCGATGCAGAACCGCACCGCCGGCTATCGCCAGCACCAGCAGCACAGACAGAAAGACTATAAGCTGCTTCTTACACTTCTTCATAAGGAATACCTCCTGTCTTCTTCTTGCCTTATGATACCCCCCCCTCCTACAAGGCTGTCAAGCTGAAAAGCTCTGTTTATTCAAAAAACGAGATGCCCGGTCGGACATCCCGCTTTTTTTAATTTATCAACAGGAATCTTCAGTTCACTCCCCAAAAATCAATCAGCCTTCCATCGCTTTCAGCTCATCTGAGATGAGCAATTGGCAGCCGGTCGCCGCCTTAATTTCTTCCAACGTATAATCCGGATGTAGCTCTTCCAGCACGATGCCTTCGTCTGTTACCCGCATCACACCCATTTCTGTGATAATCATATCCACACAATTAATTGCGGTGTATGGCAGAGTACATTCTTCAAGGATCTTCGGCTTGCCCTTTTGAGTATGCATCATAGCTACGATCACCTTTTTTGCACCTACGACCAAATCCATGGCGCCGCCCATGCCTGGTACCATCTTGCCCGGAATAATCCAGTTGGCAATGTTGCCGTGGCGGTCTACCTCCAAAGCTCCAAGCACGGTAGCGTCCACATGTCCGCCGCGGATGATTGCGAAAGAGGTCGCGCTGTCAAAATACTGTCCGCCCGGCAGGATGGAAACATACTGTGCGCCGGCATTGACTACGTCTTCATCCGGCAGGATAGGCGTACTGCCCATACCCATGATTCCGTTTTCCGACTGCAAAATGATGTCCACGCCTTCGGGAAGACATTCCGCTACCATAGTAGGCAGACCGATACCCAAATTCACTACATCACCGTCATTGAGCTCTCTGGCCACTCTTCTGGCTATTCTTTCCTTCAGATCTACCATGTCTTCTCACCTCCTACTACTGCATCAACAAATATGCCTGACGTCTTGACCTGATTAGGGTCAAGGGTACCTGTATGCACGATCTCATAAGTACCAACAATGACATAGTCGGCTGCCATGGCCATCAGCGGATTGAAATTTTGAGTCGTGCCGTTGTAGAGGGTGTTGCCGAATTCATCGCACACAGAAGCTCTGACCAGGGCAAATTCTGCTCGCAGCGGCTCTTCCAGCAGATAATCTCTGCCGTGAAGATTGATCACTTGCTTGCCTTCCGCAACGATAGTTCCTACTCCTGTCGGCGTCAAAAATCCGCCCAGTCCAGCTCCACCGGAACGAATTCTTTCGGCAAACGTGCCCTGCGGAATAAGCTGACATTCCAGCTTGTCCTCTTCTACGTCGGTGTTCATGCGCTGAGCTACCTCAGGATTAAGACCTACATGTGTGGCAATCAGTTTCTTAATCTGGCCGTTGCTCAAAAGCTTGCCTACACCCTTGCCCGGCAAGCCGGCATCGTTGCAAATTATGGTCAGGTTTCTGACATTCTTCTCTACCAGCGCGTCGATAAGATGCTCCGGCGTTCCGCAGGCCATAAAACCACCCACCATAATGGTTGCGCCATCGCCGATGTTTTTTACTGCTTCCTGTGCAGTCATCACTTTGTTCTTCATGTTTTCTCCTTGATTAAAATTTGAATGTCCTTATTATAAAAGAATATTATAGGAAATGCAATACAAAAGCCCGAAACCCGTTGAAATTTCAATTGTTTATCTATTATTTATCAAAGTGCTGCCCGCAAAAACATCGGTAATTTAAAAATCCGAAGGCGTTTTCTATCCTCCGGATTTTTGTCAGCATTATTTATTTAAACATTTCTTTCAACTTTTCAGCAAATCCGCCTTTTTTTTGATAGCAATCCTCTGAAACGACTTTAGCCATCTCTGATATTGCTTTTTTCTGCTTGCTATTGAGCTTTGTTGGTATTTCCAGATTTACCTTAACGTACAAGTCGCCTTTGGATTCACGGCGAAGGCGCTTGACTCCTTTTTCCTTTAGCCTGAATACAGTGCCGGGTTGTGTTCCTGCAGGTATCTTATACGAAACCTTTCCGTCCAACGTAGGGACTATCAACTCGCTGCCCAAAGCGGCCTGGTCAAAGCTTATAGGCATTTCCAGATACAGATCATCGCCCTGCCGCTTAAACAGCTTATGAGGTTTAACGGATATTACTATATATAAATCTCCGGTAGGCCCGCCATTTACACCGGGTTCTCCCTGTCCTCTGATAGGGATAACGCTTTCATTGTCTACGCCTGCCGGTATCTCGATAGAAAGCTTAACAGTTTTTCTTATCTTTCCTGTTCCTTTACATTCCGGGCAGTGTTCTTCTATTATCTTGCCGCTGCCGCCGCATCTATCGCAGGTGGTTACGCTTTGGAACTGTCCGAAAGGAGTTTTCTGTGATTGGGTTACCTGACCGCTGCCGCCGCATTTAGGACATGTTTTTTTAGAGGTTCCGGGTTTGGTCCCTTCGCCTTTGCATGTAGGGCACTCAACAAACTTGTTGACCTCTATGGTTTTCTTGGTCCCGAACGCTGCCTCTTCAAAAGTTATAGTGATAGCCTTTTGAAGATCTCTGCCTTTTCTCGGCTGATTGGCGCGCCTCTGTTGCTGTCCGCCGCCGAAACCGCCGCCGAACATGCCGCCAAACATATCGAAAATATCTTCAAAACCTCCAAAACCGCCAAATCCGCCGGCACCGCCGCCAAATCCGCTGCTCGGGTCTACTCCTGCATGGCCGAATCTGTCGTACTTGCTTTTCTTATCAGGATCAGACAGGACACTGTAAGCTTCATTTACCTCTTTGAACTTTTCTTCTGCCTCTTTGTCGCCGGGGTTTCTGTCAGGATGATATTTCATGGCCATCTTTCTGAAGGCCTTTTTTATCTCATCCTCACTGGCACCCTTTTTCAAGCCAAGCACTTCGTAATAATCACGTTTTTCTGCCATAATTTATAACCTTTCCAATCACAAGCAAATATTTCCATGTAGGAATGTTTGCGCTGTCGTTGAATCTTTAAAACATCCTTCAGGAAATATTTGCTATGCAAATTATATTATTATTAAATATTATTATTTATCGTCGTCTACTACTTCATAATCTGCGTCAACTACATTATCACCAGCCGGTCCTGACTGGGCTCCGCCGGCTGACTGATTAGGGTCAAAACCTGCTGCTCCCGCTCCTGCATTTCCGGCAGCTGACTGGTCGGCTCCCTGCTGCTGAGCCTGCTGATATAATTTAGTAGAAATGATATGGAATTTTTCTGTCAGAGCTTCAGTCTTTTCTTTTATCTGATCTACAGTTCCGTTGTTCAGTACAGCCTGCAGCTGATCTTTAGCGTCATTGATTTCTGTTTTCTCCTGCTCTGACAGCTTATCTCCCAAATCTTTTACTGATTTTTCAGTTTCATAAATCAGAGATTCTGCTCTGTTTCTGATCTCGACTTCTTCTTTTCTCTTCTTATCTTCCTCAGCATATTGTTCTGCTTCTTTAACCTTCTTATTGATTTCCTCTTCTGAAAGGTTAGTGGAAGATGTTATGGTTATGCTCTGCTCTTTTCCGGTTCCCATATCCTTGGCGCTTACGTTTACAATACCGTTTGCGTCTATATCAAAAGTAACTTCGATTTGAGGAATTCCGCGAGGAGCAGGTGCGATACCGGTGAGCTGGAATCTTCCCAAAGTAGTGTTGCCTGCTGCCATTTCTCTTTCACCTTGCATTACATGAATGTCAACGGCTGTCTGGTTATCTGCTGCTGTGGAGAATATCTGGCTCTTCTTAGTAGGAATAGTCGTATTTCTCTCTATAAGTTTTGTAGCAACTCCGCCTAAAGTCTCTATGGAAAGCGACAGCGGTGTTACGTCCAGAAGCAGTACATCATGAACTTCGCCGGTCAGAACTCCTGCCTGAATGGCTGCTCCGATAGCTACGCATTCATCTGGATTGATGCCTTTGAAAGGCTCTTTACCTGTAACCTTCTTTACAGCTTCCTGAACTGCAGGAATTCTTGTGGATCCTCCAACCAGAATTACTTTAGAAATATCTGAGTTAGTCACACCTGCGTCAGCCATAGCCTTTTTCATAGGCTCGATAGTTCTCTCAACCAGATGTCCCGTAAGCTGATCGAATTTTGCTCTTGTCAAATCAACATTCATATGGAGAGGACCTTCTGATGTTACTGTGATAAACGGCAGGTTGATATTGGTCGTCTGCGAACTTGACAGTTCCTTCTTAGCCTTTTCGGCAGCTTCTTTCAGTCTCTGCAGCGCCATCTTGTCTGCTCTTAAATCAACACCGTGTTCCTTTGCAAAATTATCTGCCAGGTAGTTCATTATCACTTCGTCAAAGTCATCTCCGCCAAGATGCGTATCTCCGTTAGTTGCCAGAACTTCAAATACTCCGTCGCCAAGCTCCAAAATGGATACATCGAATGTACCGCCGCCCAGATCGTATACCAGGATCTTGTGTGATCCTTCTTCTTTGTCCAAGCCATAAGCCAATGATGCAGCTGTAGGCTCGTTGATTATTCTCTTAACATCAAGGCCTGCGATTCTTCCTGCATCCTTAGTGGCCTGTTTCTGAGAGTCGGAGAAGTAAGCGGGAACTGTAATTACAGCCTCTGTAACTTTCTCTCCCAAATAGCTTTCGGCGTCATTCTTCAGCTTTGTAAGTATCATAGCTGAAATGTCCTGTGGTGTATAATCTTTTCCGTCGATAGTTACTTTATAGTTTTCTCCCATATGTCTCTTAATAGAAGATATGGTTCTGTCAGGATTGGTTACTGCCTGTCTTTTAGCAGTTTCTCCTACTAATCTTTCTCCATCTTTCTTAAATCCCACTACAGATGGTGTGGTTCTCATTCCTTCTGAATTTGCTATAACAGTAGGCTCGCCGCCTTCCAATACTGCGACGCATGAATTTGTTGTACCTAAGTCAATACCTATTACTTTTGCCATTTTCTTTCCCTCCTAGTTAGCGACCTTTACCATTGAAGGTCTAATCACTTTATTATTTAAAATGTACCCCTTTTGTAAAACCTCGGTAACCTTTCCGCTTTCATATTCGGTAGAATCCTCGGTCATGACGGCATTGTGAAAATTAGGGTCAAAATCTTCTCCCAAAGCCGCTATTTCACTGGCACCTGCTTTTTCAACTACTCCAAGGAGCTGTTTCAATATCATTTCCATCCCCTTGTAAAAGCTGTCATCCGCATTTCCTGCGGCCAGCGCTCTTTCAAAATTATCTATCACATTAAGCAGTTCGCTTATTATTTTTTCGTTGGCGAATGCATAAATGTCACTCTTTTCTTTTTCAGTCCTACGTTTAAAGTTTTGGAAATCAGCCATCAATCTCATGTATTTAAGATTGAGTGCTTCTTCCTCAGCGTCCTTTTTACCATCTTCAGAAGATTCTTTCTTATCATCTTCAGAAGATTCTTTCTTATCATCTTCAGATTTTTCGTCTTTTTCCGAATCTTGCTCTGATGAAGAATTTTCATCGCAAGATTTCTCGTCACAAGTTTTTTCATCGCAACGATCTTCTTCAGTCTTTTCTTCTTTAAGGACGTCATCTTTTTTTGCGTTTTCACTCATTTCCATCATTACCTCCGCTTTCAAGTTTGAATGTGTCACTCAGATTATCTGTCATATACTCGATTACCGAAGTGACTTCTCCGTATTTCATCCTCGTAGGACCTATGACGCCTATCTTCCCTACCAGCTTGCCATCTACATGATAGCTTGCTGTAATAAGCGCACAATCATTCATTATATCATCGGCATTTTCTTCACCTATGGTGACTATGACACCGTCTTCACGCTCTATGAGCTTTCTCGTAAAATTGTCCTTCTGACTGAGCATTTCTATAAAGCTCTTGGCTTTCTGCAAATCGTTGTACTCCGGTATGTCGAAAATATTTGACAAACCTTCCATGTAAAGATTTACGTTAAGCATATCTTCCAATGTCTTCATAAAGTTAGGCATTACATCGTGAGCCAAACCGCTCATAGCTGCCATGTCATTTTCAAAGTTTTCTATTATATTATTAGTCAGCGCCTCGCTGATGGTCTTGCCCTTATAATTATAAGTCATTGTTTTAGCAAGCAGCTGTAAGTTTTCTTCAGTATATGGAGAGTTAATGTTCAGAGCTGTGTTGGAGATCTTGCCGCTCTCTGCCGCTATCATTAGGACTATAGTTTTTTCATCTACAGGCAGCAGATTTATGAATTTGAGCGCATCTTCATCTTTTTTCGGCGTCAAAGCGAAAGAAGTAAGATTGGTAATTTCCGAAAGCACAGAAGCTGCGTGCTCTATGGTTTTTTCAAACTCATGCAAATTGCTTTTCAACCTCTGTGAAATTATATTTTTTTCCTCTCTGCTAAGTTCTTTTTTTTCCATCAGCGCATTGACATATAATCTATATGCCATGTCAGAAGGCACTCTTCCTGCGGAAGTGTGAGGGTGTGTCAGATATCCCATCTCCTCCAAGTCCGCCATTTCATTTCTTATGGTTGCAGGGCTGATACCCAAGTCATACTTTTTGGAAAGGGTTCTGGAACCCACTGGTTCAGCTGTCTTTACATAATCGCTGATAATCGCTTGTAAAATTTTCAATTTGCGTTCTGTAAGTTCCATAACTTTTCTCCTTTATTAGCACTCACCATCTTAGAGTGCTAATCACTATATATAAGATACTACTGCTGAAGCTTTATGTCAACAGAATTTACAAAGTTTTTTGTGTATTTTTTGTGAAAATCAGCATGTGCTTATATGCGGCGCCTGTTTCGTGTAATCGCTGCCTGTTATTTAGAAATTCCACACGTTTTGGGGTGTGACGGCATCAACGGTGGCCGGTGCCGGCAGCCTCGAGACCGAGGTTGAGATGGCAGGTAACGCGGTGCGCACCCTAAGGATTTAAATAGGACTGTGTCAAAACAAGATGAGCATATCATAAATAATCAAAGCCTTGTCGTTTTACCGCTTGAGAGAGCGCTTTAATTAACTTTAGACGAAAACTCCACGAATTCTTAAAAATTTTGTTGATTTATAGGAATCGGACCCGGTCCGGCAGTACAGATTGAGGCAACCACATTGATTTAAAAATTTGGATTTATGCGGAAACTTCTAAAAATGTGACAACTGGCGACGTTATATTCTGTTACTCATTTCTCTTGCATATTTTGCTCTCCTGCTCTTTTCGTCCATATTTGTTTGTGGGTCATATTCATTCTTGTCATATAGCCTTGCGGACAAAAAATCAAATTTTTTTAATTTTTTACATCAACAGGGGCCAAACTCGTGTCGAATTTCGTCGAAAGCTGGTCACGGCTGACTTTTTTCCTTTTTTTCATGATTTTTTACATTTTGGGCGGTTACTATGCTCAAAAATTTCCATTTTATGTAAAATCGCTGACAAAATTACAAAATTTTTAATTTTTTGTCCGCACATACAAATTATACTTGATCAATGGTTACCATG
>UQEW01000062.1 GCA_900540145.1 uncultured Eubacteriales bacterium | reverse complement strand
TTTTACCACGAAATATTGTGTATTACAACATTTCTAAAGGGGTTTTGACACAACCTTTTCTAAGATTTTTTTCTCATCTTTGGAAAGTTCTTTCTCCTTTTCCAAATAAGTCAAAAACAAATCCGGCCTCCGTTCCTTTGTCAATCTCAGAGCGTTTTCATACTGCCACAGATGTATCATTTTGTGGTTGCCGCTCAGCAGAACTTCAGGAACATCTATACCTTCAAAATTCCGTGGTTTGGTGTATTGGTCGCATTCTAAAAGGCCTGAATATATGGATTCATCTGCTATCGACTCTTGACTCCCCAGTACGTCCGGGATAAATCTTGCTACTGCGTCTATCAGCACCATCGCAGGAAGTTCTCCTCCTGTAAGAATATAATCTCCGATGGACACTTCTTCCATGTTCCAAAAGTCTAAAACTCTCTGGTCCACGCCTTCATAGTGACCGCAAAGCAGTATTATCTCGTCTTCTTCTGACAGTTCTTTTATGAGGTCCATATCTATATTTCTTCCTCTCGGAGACATATACATAATTCGCTTGTCCCCAGCGTCTATGTTTTTAAGGGCGTCAAATATAGGCTGCGCCATCATGACCATGCCCGGTCCGCCTCCAAAAGGTGTGTCGTCCGCTTTATTGTGCTTGTCCTTGCTGAAGTCTCTTATATTTATTAAATTTATATCAAGTATCCCTCTATCTTGTGCTCTGCCCAGTATGCTGCTTTCAGTTACTGCAGAAAACATTTCGGGAAACAACGTCAGCACGTTTATTTTCATGATTTCTTTCCTTGCTGTATTAAATCTAATCTATCAGTCCCGGTATCAAGCTTACCGTTATAGTCTTGTTTTCTATGTCAACATTTTTGATGAATTGTTCTACTGCCGGTATGAGAGCCTGGCCGCCTTCTGCCAAATCTATCTGGTAGATATCCTGGGCTGAATTTTGTATCAGATCACTGACTACACCCAGCTTTTTTCCGTCGTTGATGTCCACAACCTGACATCCTATCAAGTCTCTCACATAAAAGGTATCATCTGGCAGCTCTTCCAGGTCGTCTTCCGTAATGAACACGTCCATATCCTTAAGGGCTTCTGCTTGGTTGCGGTCATCGACGCCTCTGAGCTTTAATATAACCATATTTTTTTGATACCTGACTTTTTCTATTTCAAATTCCATGTAGCTTTGGGGCTTTTTACAATCGGCTCTCTTGGCGCCGCCTGATTGACCGCCGCCTGATTGGCCGCTGCCTGATTGGCTGCTGCCTGATTGGCTGCTGCCTGCTATAATCCTGTCGAGCTTTTCGAAACGATCATTTTCACCGGCGTAGCTATAGACCTTCGCTTCGCCCTTTAAGCCTACTGCGTTAACTATCTTTCCAATTTTGATTTTTTCCATATCAATGCTATCCTAACTAAAATTATGGGCACATAAATACTCTAGGTAAATATGTGCCCATCCGCTTGTAAAAATCATTCTTTCACAATTTCCACTGTCACCTTTTTATTTTCTCTAACAGCCGCGGCGTTAACAACGGTACGCAGAGCTTTGGCAATCCTTCCCTGCTTACCGATGACCTTTCCCATATCATCCGGGTCAACTTGCAGTCTGATAACCGTGCCTTGTCTGCCGCTGGTTTCCGTCACGATGACGCCGTCAGGGTTGTCAACAAGTGACTTGGCTATTCCTTCAACCAGTTTAGTCATTCGTTTTCACCGCTTTCCCTTATTGTAAAATTCCGGATTTCTTGAATAAAGATTTTACAGTGTCAGTAGGCTGCGCGCCGTTGGCAAGCCATTTTTTTGCCAGCTCTTCATCAATCTTGATTTCTTTAGGTTCTTTCATAGGATCATAGTAACCTAATTCCTCGATGAATTTGCCGTCTCTCGGAGCTCTAACGTCTGCAACTACTATTCTGTAGAAAGGTTTCTTATGAGCACCCATTCTCTTTAATCTGATCTTTACCATTTTTTCCTCCTTAAAATAGTCCTCTAAGTCTTTTATTTTTTTTCATAAAGCCGGGATTGGAGAACTGCTTCATCAGTTTCTTTGCATCCTCATACTTTTTTACCAAATTGTTTATTTTGCTCACAGGCTGACCGCATCCGGCCGCTATTCTCTTACGCCTGCTGGCATTAAGAACGCTTGGGTTCCGCCGTTCCTCCGGCGTCATGGAATAAATGATGGCTTCCATTTGGCGAAACTCCTGCTCGCTTCTCGATATCTCATCCTCGCTGACGGCTCTGCCCTGCATCCCCGGAATCATATCCAGCATTTTGCCGATACCGCCCATCTTTTTTACCTGACCCATCTGCTCAAGGAAATCTTCCAGCGTAAACTCATTTTTACGCATTTTCTTTTCCAATTTAGCAGCCTGTTCTTCGTCAAAGCTCTCCTGAGCTTTCTCTATCAATGAAAGCATGTCTCCCATTCCGAGAATTCTGCTTGCCATTCTATCAGGGTGGAAAGGTTCAAGAGCGTCAAACTTTTCTCCTACACCGATAAACTTGATAGGCTTGCCGGTGACCTTCTTAACTGAGAGAGCCGCGCCTCCTCTGGAGTCGCCATCCATTTTAGTCATGATGACTCCGTCGATGCCCAATTTATCATTAAAGCCTTCTGCCGCATTGACAGCGTCTTGACCTGTAAGCGCGTCCACCACCAAAAGGATTTCGTGCGGTTTAACTGCCTTCTTTACTCTTGCCAGCTCTTCCATCAGTTCTTCGTCTATCTGCAGTCTTCCTGCCGTATCGATGATAAGAACGTTGAATCCTTTTTTCTCTGCTTCTTTGCGTGCGGCCAGCGCGATGTCTTCAGCCTTTTTGTTGCCTCTGTCGACATAAACCGGAACGTCCACTGATTTTCCAACTATTTCCAGCTGGTCTATGGCTGCCGGTCTATATATGTCACATGCACAAAGCATCGGTTTTTTGCCGTTTTTCTTAAGATAATTGGCCAGCTTTCCGCAGGAAGTGGTCTTACCTGTACCTTGCAGACCCACCATCATCAATACGGTAAATCCGCTGGGCGAATAAGTCAGCTTGCTGCCGGTTCCTCCCATCAGCTGTGTAAGCTGCTCATTGACAATTTTTATCACTTGCTGGCCGGGAGTAAGGCTTTGCAGCACTTCTTGGCCTAAGCATTTTTCTTTGACCTCGGCTACAAATTCTTTTACGACTTTAAAATTGACGTCCGCCTCCAGAAGCGCCAGCTTGACTTCCCGCATGGCGTCATTTATGTCAGCCTCGGAAAGGACTCCCTTGCCCTTTAGCTTTTTAAATGTTTTTTGAAGTTTTTCGGATAACGATTCAAATGCCATCTGCTCCTCCGGTTTTATTCCATGACTCGCGGTTCTGCCAACCGCTCCGGTTTTATTCCATGACTCGCGGTTCTGCCAACCGCTCCTTGTATTTAACTTTCTGACCGTCAGTCTTCCAGACCTTCTATTATATCTTTTATGTTATCAAGCCCTCTGACTATTTCTTTGTCTTTGGCTGTTGCCGCAAGATTGGCTATTTCTTCTTCTATCTTTGAAATGGTTTCTTCTGTTTTCATGAATTTTTCTATGAGTTTCAGCTTTTCCTCATATTCCGAAAGGGCTTGTTCAGCTTTCTTTAGTGTGTCATGTACTGCCTGCCTCGATACGCCGAATTCCTGTGCTATTTCAGAAAGTGAAAGATTTTCTTCATGGTAAAGAGCCATTACCTGCCGCTGCTTTTCTGTAAGCAAAGCGCCGTAAAAATCATATAAAAGGCTGGCTCTGGTTATGTCGTCTACCATATTTATCCCCGCTTTTCTTTCGGCTTTGATTCTCGTTTTAATCCCGGTTTGTATTCTCGTTTTCGACCGATTTGGATTTTCGCTTTCGCTCGCTTTAGGTTCTCGCGGCTCTTTCACATTTCATATTTTCAGGTTTTTTGCTCTCGTTGTTAAGCATTTTGCCTTGACACATTAGACAGTTTAGCATATAGCTCCAGACCTGTCAAGCTTTTTTGCTTGAAACGTGTTTCTGTGTTTCGAACTTGTTTAATCCGTGTTTTGAGCCGTGTTTCGGAGCTTGCTTGAGCTTTGCTTCGGAGTTTAAACCAACTCGAGCGTTCAGAGTACTCGGTTTGTTAGATATCGGGTATTGGCATTTCGACTTGAAGATGGCGTTCTCTTGGGAGCAAGAAGATGGCGTTCCCT
Source organism: uncultured Eubacteriales bacterium (assembly GCA_900540145.1). Taxonomy (GTDB): domain Bacteria; phylum Bacillota; class Clostridia; order Peptostreptococcales; family Anaerovoracaceae; genus Fimisoma. The sequence continues at coordinate 9,210 of UQEW01000062.1, read as the reverse complement.
TGGAAGCGACTGACTTATAAAGTGTTCAATTCAGATCATGCAATAAGGCACGTCAAAAATCCAAGATGTGTTGCTTGTGTTGTTGAAATTTATCGACAGTTGTCGGTGTTTGTCGGTGTTTGTCAGTGTTTGTCAGTGTTGACACGCAGCAACACTCAATTGGCAGTTACCCATAGCCACCCATAGTATAGCCAGCACACCTGTCAATATCCAAAAACCCACGATTTTACCCTTTTTCATAAGAAAAGTGGGGCAAAAACCCACGATTTTATCTTTTTTATTAAAAAAAGTGGGTCTGCACGACCTTTATTTGATAGTCACATAATAAAAGCAGCCAAACACATTTACATAAAGCTTTAATTTTTTATTTTACGTAAACTTGATGCATAACTGCATTCTTTACTTCCCCCACGATTTTTACTTTTTTTCGGAAATCGTGGGTTTTTGCCCCACTTTTTTAAGATTTTTTGCTCAGATAGTGGGTGTCGAAGCTCTAAACCTATTCGAATTGAAAGAAGGCAATCGCCCACGCCCTGCGGTTTGAGCAATTGCCCTCTAAATTGCCCTATGCCCGAACGACAATGCTAGATTCGGTCTTTATCTATCCATCCGGTCACTTGGCCGCTGATACCTACCCTGGACTTCAGATTAGTTATTCTCAGTCTTCCTCTCACTACCTCATCATCCCACAGATAATAAGTTCCCGTAACATGCGTTGAAGGAACTTTGCTGGTCGAAGCAGCGTATAGAGGAACTGCCGAAAGCTTTACTGCCATGCCTGGAACATATTTTTTGCCTGAAGTGCCTGAATCGACCTGGCCGGATGGCGCTGTTCCTGATGAGCCGGTTGAACCTGAGCCTGACGAACCGTCTTCTTTAAAGCTGACACCAAAATATTTACATATTCCCTTAGCCAGCGCCTTTCCCACCATTTCAGGTTTGTGGATGAATTCGTCGCAATCTTTTTGGTTGGTGTGAAAGCCCAGCTCACAATACATCGATTTGGCTGTAGGCACATTTATTTCATATAAATCAGTTCTCTTAGCGAACTTTGCTTTGAGTTTTCCCGGATACACAGCCTCTACCGACGGCGCTACATCGTTGAAAATCTCTCTGTAAGTGTCGTTGTCTCTGTAAAACATAAACATCAGATATCTGGCCGATTCATCGCTGAAAGCGTTGGTGTGAATCGGCACGTGAAGAGCAGCTTTTTTTGAATTGGATTCACTGCATCTTTCGGCCATGCTTTGAGAAGCTTTTGCGACTATAACGTCAAAACCGTTATTTTTAAGATGCTTTGCACATGCTTCCGCGATAGGTCTTGTATGCTTATCCTCATAGCATCCGGACTTTTTACATTTGTTTGCTCCTACTCCGTGATTGGATGGGCTAAGATATATTAATTTCGCCATAAATTCTCCTTTCTGTTTCCGTGCAAATGCAGTCGATACTATGCAAATGCACTTGATAATATATATATGCTGATGCCTTCAAGCGGGTTATGCAGTTCTCCGCCAGCAATACGCCACTATATAAGGAGGCATGTTTTCGTGAGCGCCGCTGCCGCCTGCAGATGCGGCAGTGCCGCTGACAGTGTGAGTGTGAGCTCCTGTGGATGTGGTGCTGCCAACTGAAGAAGATGCTCCTGTAGCAGCCTTATGTACAGACCAGGAACGAGTTCCGCTGGTCGTATAATTAGCATCCAAGTCGCAGTTTATTTTATGTGTATGTGCACCCTTAGAAGCCGCTGTTCCGCTGACCGTATGAGTGTGAGCAGGCATTTGTGAAACCGTAAGCTTGACTGTAGACGCCCCTCCTGTTGCTCCCACCTTATATGTGCTTCCTGCTGCCAACACAAATCTATCACTTATCTGCGTCCAAGTTCCGCCAAATAATGTGGCCGGGCTTGTGGCTGAAGAGCTCCAATAATATGAACCTACCGGATAAGCAAAGTTGAGCAACAAATTGCTTAACGACGTAAAGCCGTCGCTGTCTTTGCTGCAAGCGTTTATGATGGCTGCAGGGAAGCCCGCCTGGCTCAAATTTATGGAAATTCCGCCGTTGAGTTTGGCCGGAAACTCAGACACCAAGCCTTCTGTAACAGGGTGGCCTCCAAAAGTGACGCCCTTGTTGTCAGGCAACATAGACATATTGACCCTGGCCGTAGGTAAATTGTATAAAAATTCAGTACTCTTTACTCCCAGGCTGTCAGTAACTTGGGCTGAAATCTCATGAACAATGTTATCGTCCACCTCTGACGTAACTATTTTTTCAACAGTTGTGGTCTGCAAGTCGGAATATGTTCCTATCTGGCTGCCGTCCAGCTTAAGCGCCAAAACGCCTCTATTGCCGTTGGCTGTGAGGTTGACTCCGACAGCCGCTTTTATCCTGAGATTTTTCCCTTTGTCATCAGGTTTAAAATCAGCGCCATCGGTTCCCGAAGCCGTACCTCGCTCTACAGTCAATGTCACAGTTGGACTGCTGTAGTCGAGAACGGTTATTGTGGTGCTGGCGCTTGCCGAAGTTTTTCTGGCATCAGTTACTGTCACTGATACTTTTTTATCTCCCTTGGTCAGCAAAGGTGAATCCCAATTGGCAACCGTACCCGTTCCGCCGAGGCCTGTTATGGAATACGAGCTTATGCTGCTCCCTGCTCCTGCCTTAGCGCTGACAGTAACCTCCGCTTTGGTATATCCTGCCACATAAAGTCCTTTGCTGCTTAAAAAAGCGTTGGTGTTATAAGGCTTAACTGACAGTGAAGTTATAGACACAGATTCAGCCGTAGATAAGGTGATGGAGCAGGAATCGCTTCCGACGTTGCTGCCGTTATATTTTGTGGTACATGTCAAAGTGCACGTTCCGCTTTTGGACGATGGTATCTGAGAAAGCAGCGAAGCTTTGACAGCAGACGTATCCCACTGAAGGGAGGTGCTGGTAGTATTGCTGATAACCGTCCCTGTGGCGGTTCCGAATTTGTATGTCACGGTACATGTGGCATCAGACGGATATTTACCTGACAAGGTTATAGGTATTTTGCTTCCTATTGCCGCACCGGAGGCGCTTATAGAAGCTGCTGTGTAATAGCGGGAAATAGTTATATTTGAACATGTTGTAGCGTTCAAAGCCGCATGACCGGAACCGGTGCTTACAGCAAACTTGGCTGATAGAGATGTGGTACCTGCCGAAGCAGAAACGGTTATGTCTTTGGTAACCGTATGATTAGCTGTGCCTGACCACATTTCGTTACCTTTTATTTTTATGGAAAAAGCTTTCCCGCCCACCGTAAGGGTCCCTGTTGAAGAATAGCCAAAATATGAGTTGGAATACTGCAAATGAGCTGTGATTTTTATGCTCAGCTTAACAGTTGTGGAAGTTCTGGCTTTTTCTTCATACGAAACTGTATAAAAGCAGTACGGGCTGCCCGTAGAGGATTGCTTTTCGCTTAATATAGTTTTATATGCCATCAGTTGTTACCTCCTGTACTAAAAAGAATTTTTCCATTATCGTTAGGATAAATGCTCAGTCCTCCAAACTGTATCCTGTTGAGATTCTTAATCACAAAAGAACCCGGATCTATATAGCATACGCTTACATCCTCTGCTCCCTCAGAGCCTCTGTTATAAAAAGCGATTTTATCATTTTCGACTCTGAATATTACAGGATTGCTGCCGCTGCCTATTTCCATATAAACTTCTCCGGTAGCTTCGTTTCTGACGGCTCTGAGCATATCTCCTGCCGAAACGCCTTCGATGAGCAGCGACGCTCCCCATAATTCATCAGCATGCAGCGCCTCTGTGCATATCCCATCCTGATTTATAGCAGTGGTCAGCGTCTTTCCTCCGTCTCTGCTGAATCCTATGCCGTTCTTGTTTCCGAAGACCAAATCTCCTTCTCCGGAGCCGGATCTCAGCACAAATGTATCGCTGACACCGTCGCCATCCAAATCGATTATCTGAAAATATCCCCCTTCTGAGCCTTTTATCTCATTGCCCATCTTGACTGTCTTTTCCAGCCTGCTGCTCAGCTTGCTCACTACGCCGGAAGTGGTAGATGACTGGAAGCTGTAACTTTCTTCGCTCTGACCATAACACTGGATTTCCGCTTGCATACCTCCATTAAAAGTCAGCACCTGTTCCATGACACATATGTCTATCAAGTTGCCTGCTTCATCCTCAACAGAAATCATATCTCCTGCATGAATATTCATGTTGCCTCTGAATCTGACGCTGCACGGATGGTAAGAAAAGTTCTCCATGCCGGAAAGGATTTCAGAAAGCTGCTGCTGCGTAATAAAAGGATTTTCAAAAGAGAGGCCTCTTCCCTCTCCTACAGAAAGCACCTCTTCTTCTGTTCCTGATGTCAGAGACAGCACTTGGATTTCGCCGCCTGCAGCCAAATTGAGCTGTCCCTGATACTGCTCACGTCTCGTTATGGTCTGCCCGGTTTTTTCATACCACTTGAAATCCAATTTCCCTGTTCTGTTAAAGTAAGCGTTTTTTCCGAAAATTCCGGCGATATACCCAAGCATCTGACGATAGGTATATCCCTCTATGCGGCTTATCGTCCAATCCTCATACGGCGTGACATCAAATGCTACTTCTACTCCCAGTTTTTCTGCGATTTCACTGATGATGTCTTTTACCAGATATTTAGGCCATACTTTCGGAGTGAGGCTTTCGCCTTCTTCCTCTTCTGTTTCATCAACAGGATTTATTTCAGGCGTATAGGTTTCTTCTGTCTTGCAGAACTTATCGTAGCATTCTATGGACGCAGTCTTATAGTCGTTGGCAGTTTCCACCTCGCACACATAAAATTTTCCTAAAGGATATTCTTCGCTGCCGTCAACAGCGTAGGCTTCCACGTCGGAGGACGTCAACGCCAGGCCGGACGGCACGATGATATCCGCATTTAATTTATTTGAGCAAGTGGCGCCCATAGTTATGCCATCAGAAGAGTTGAACATTTCTGTCAAAGTTACGGAAATTATATTTGCTCCTGTCAATATCATCTCACTGGACGTGCCTTTATTAAAAATCAGTTTATTTTGCATCTTGTCACCTCCCCACAAGTCCTATACTTCTGTAAATGTCAAAGAAAGCCCTTGCCATTTCCATCCGTCTTCCTCGTCGGCGCTGCCGTAGGTATAGCAATACATCGGCGAAGTTCTGCTGTTAATATAAAATTTTCCGGTAACTCTCTGGCCCAGCTTGGCGTCAGGATATTCCAGCATAAAGTTTTCTCCTGCAACCAGGGAAAGAAGTCTGGAAATTTCCGTATCCGAAAGGCTTCCCCAGCTGACGCTCAATGTAATTTTATCGTCGAGGACTTCTCTGAAATATTCTCCCAGCTGGTTGGTGCCGCTGCAGCCTTCAGCTTCCACATCAGCTGAATCCCATTGCATGGTCTGCGGATCCGGCAGCGGCGTCTCTATTCTTTGCTCGGTTTCATCAAAAGTTATTATGTTTAAAATTGCCATTTTTCTCCTCCTTTTCAAATGAAAACCTCGGCTTTACACAAGACCGGAGTTTCATGTAAGACCGAGGTTTAATAATAAATTGTTAAATGTAAAGCGGCGATACGCCTGTCTGTCTCACAACTCCGTTGTGATATTTAATGACCTGTTTGCCTATCTCTTTGCCATCGAGAGTGTTGGTTATGTTGAAAGTATACGTACCGTTGCCGCTGCCCATGGCGCTTCTCACTGCCTGATAAACGCCTCTTGATACAGATTCTACTATCTGATTGTTGTTCATTACAGCGGTCTTGGCTCCAAAGCTTCCAACCAGCTCAGGACCTGCTTCTCTGGCTATAAACAGCTGGCCTGACTGAAGCATGCCGCCTTCAGCAAGTTTTGGAATTACCAGTAAATCCAGCTTTTTGATATTTACTCCCGGAATAAGGTTTATCATTTTAATGGCAAAATTTATAGCTTTGATAAATTGGTTGATGACATTCTCCGCAAAACTGAGTATGGCATTTACTACCGCTTTAAACGCGCCTCCTATGGCGTCTCCTATTCTGGTACCCACTTTTTTGAATATGGATACAACTTTGTCCCATACTCCGCTGAAGAACTCGCCCATACCGCTGAAAATGCCTTTGATTCCGGACCATATCTTTTTGAAGCCGTCCTTAATCTTCTCTCCGTTGCCGGTAAATATGCCTACTATGACATCAAACACTCCGCCGAAGATTTTGGTCGCTCCGCTCAATATTTCGGATATGTAACCCCATACAGTAGCTACAACAGCCATTATCTCATCTCCGTGTTCCACAAAGAATGTTGCTATGGTTTCGAAAACCTGCGCGAAAATTTCCTGAGCAGTAGCGATTATGTCGCTTATTACCGCCCATATACTGTTTACTATTTCTTGAATGACCGCGCTGTTTTCCTGAAAGAAGGTCACTATCTGTGTTATGACGTTGCCTACGGTAGTTGCCAGATTGCCTATTATTTCTATAATAGTGTCAAGCATGGAAGTGGTTCCTTCGCCTCCTAAAGTGAAAGAATCAAACAGCCCTTTCACAACTTCTGTAACCGGTGAGAGGGCTTCCATAATCCTTTCCCATATTTCTCCCATTCTTTCACTGAGTTCCTCGTTGGAGGAAAGCATGCCGGCAAAGGCTGACGCCATGCTTACTACAATTCCTGCCACTGCCGCTATGCCACCGAAGCTGAACTTGGTCTTTGATGTCTTCTTGGCTGTCTTTTCTACGGTGTCGGTGATGTCGGACATGTGATTCTTAATTTTCTTTGAAACGGATGATAGGGTGTCGGGTAAGTTTTCTAATCCCTTTTTCAATACCTTAACCCCACCTTTTATTTTTTCAACTCCATTATCTACAAAATTGTTAGCAACTCTATTAAATTTGTCAAAAGACATCAATGCTCCCATTATACCAGATACGTTAGCAGCTATGGTAATACCTTTCTCGGCTCTGCTCTGGGTCTCAGACAGCGACTCGCTGATTGAGGTCAATATTTCCTGAAGCTCTTTTAAGGGAGAAGCGTCGATTTTTATCGTTAATTCTTTCTCCATTTTTTTGTTGTTCTCCTTTCTCTTGTGATATATAATAGTTGTAACTTATTACTGGAGGTAATTACATGTTCTGGGATATTTTCTTGCTGGCTTTCGGCATCCTCATGATTCTCGCTTTCATCTCCAACTGGAGAGACAGCCAAAAGAACGACCCTATTTCTGACGAATTGAAATTTCTCATAGAAAACACCCTCATTCCTCTGAAAAAGGAAATTCAAGAGGAATACAATCCTGATGCCATCGTATTTGCAAAGGTGAACGAAGCGGATCCTATGCCTGATTTAAAAGACAAGGATAACATATCTGCTTGCGCCTTCATCGTAAATAAGACTCTCTACCTGCGCTCCATACCAAATCCCAAGCTTTGTCTGGAAATTCCCTTCGGCGAAATCAAATATATGATTAAATATAATAAAAAATGGATATACGATATAACAGGTTATCCATTTGCTTTTAGGTTAAAAAAAGAAGGTCCAAAAGACATCATGTTCAGTGCTATCCGCTACCGCTACTGGCGCGATCAGGAATACAAGGATGTGCTGGATCCGCAGCCGTTTATAAACATCCTCACAGAAAATCTGACATTAAAGTAATTACCTCACATTTGTTCTAAAAACTTTACCCTCTCCTTTCCGGCCTCTATGTGAGCGCCTCCCGGGAAACGGCGCCTCGCAGAGACGCTGCATATATTAAAGAGCAAGAAAAAACTACCACGGCTGGATCGTGGCAGCTTTATTTTTGCATAATTGTTCATTGCAGCTTTTTGTCTCACGCGGGACAAATTATTCCGTTTTGGCTTCTTCATCCGGATCAACTTTGACGTCTTTATCGCCTGCGTCCTGGGCTTTATCCAATTGATTTTTGGTTATAGCCAAGCCCTTGGTCAAAACTGATGGCACGGCCACCCCTAACTGCACCAGGTTTTCTACTATGCTTCGGGCTTCGTTGACCACCAGAGTTGCCAAGGTCAGCCATCCTAAGTATTGGGCCGCTTCAAAGCTGAATCCCATTTCTTTGCCCAGGATAACCAGGTTTTGCCCCGTCATGAAGGCCACAAATATCAATACCCAGTATCCAAGCTTTTTGCAAATACCTTTCAAACCGCTGGCGCTGGACTCGTTGCCATTGAGACGAGCCTTGCAGGTGCCTGTCACCCAGTCTATCATATTGAATATCAGAAAGGTGAAAAGGACCATTCCGTATTGATGAAAGATTTCCGTCAACGCTGCCAGGATAGCTCCTACCGTAAGGTTATATCCATTCAATAATCTCATTTTTCCTCCTTTTTTATCCGCGAATTATATTCGCATACATAAGCGGAGAAAAGTTCTGCGTTTCTGCGGTTCATTTCCTCTGGCGAAATCTCATCTTGAAATAGTTCAAAAGGCGCTTGCGGATACGAACCATCTTGTGAAAAGGCGCAAGCTAAAGCGTGAGTAAAATAAAGTCCCGTCATCCAGCTTTGGAAATTTATTTCTTCCAATCTGCTTTTTTGCCTTATCTCATACTTTTTTATATAAGGCTCAATATCAGCAGGTGTCATATGCCCCAGCTCTTCTTTTGTTATCCCCACTGACAGCGCCATGGGAAGCCATTCTTCTCTGAATGCTCTTTTAAATGTTCCCTTGGCCCCTGCGCCTGCGCTTTCTTCGCGTCGCATCCAGCTTTCTTCTCCGCTTACGCTTTGAGAGCTCGAAAAAAACCGCTTTCCTCTACTGCTCTATTGATATCTTCCATGATTTCATCAAAATTGCCGCCGGAAGCAAGATGAGCCTCTATTTCCTTTCCTGCTTTGTCTGTATCCCCGCCCATAGCAAGCGCGAGAAATGCTCTTACAGTGGAAAGCACCTTTTTATCCATTTCGGAAAAGGACGCTCCCAGGTCTTCAAGCTCGCACATTGCGTTGAAATTTAATTCAGGAATGTGGTATTCTCTGTCGTTAATTTTCATATATATCCCTCCCTTTTTTCGACTAATTACTATGCTACTGAGATTTCACCGTTTGGCAGTACGGAAATCTTCATATCAACTGCTGCATTGAGGCCTGCTCCTGCCACGGCAACTGAGTGAGTACCTGTAAATGTAAAGGTTCCGTTGGCTCCGAATTCTATTGAATAAGTCAGCTGAGTTCCCTCGTTTTCTTTCAGATCTAAGAATGCCTCTTTATCAT
>UQEW01000061.1 GCA_900540145.1 uncultured Eubacteriales bacterium | reverse complement strand
TTTAGAGGTAACGTCCCGAAAGTGAAAATTCGGGACGTTAAATAAATAATTTACTTATTAAATCGTGGGGCAAATCCCCACGATTTGATCGTTTTTTCTTAAATCGTGGGGATGCAAAAGCCGTTATCAGTCATATTGATGACATCATTCGATGAGTAAATTTACATAAAGCTATGTTTTTTATTTTATGTAAACTTTGTCAGTTGCTGTATAGACTGCAATCCCCACGATTTTTACTTTTTTCCTTGAGAAAGTGGGTTTTTGCCCCACGATTTTTGCTTTTTTGATCCGAATCGTGGGGCATAGGTGCCGGCACGCCGGGATTAAGCGGTGCCGGCCCCCCCCCAACGCAAGAGGCGAACGCCTCAGCCGCTTTGCTAAGGCACAGACTGCGCATCAGTATTGCCGGTGTCCGAGGACACGGCGGAGTTACTGATATCTGCGTCGGCGGAAATGCTGCTGTCGGCGTCTGTGGAACTGCTGCTGTCTGTGTCGGCGTAATTACTGATGTCCACGGCAGAGCGGCTGATGTCTGCTGCTGCCGCCCATGCCGACGAAAAGGCGAACTGGAGGTTGTATCCGCCTGTGTCGCCATCTACATCTACAATCTCGCCTATAAAGTAAAGCCCCGGATATTTCAAGCTTTTCATATTAGATAAATCCAGTTCTTCAAGACTTATTCCGCCTTTAGTCACCATGGCTTCTTTGAAGCCGGCAAGGCCGCTGACTGTAAATGGTGCCGCTGTCAGCGCGGCAGCAAGAGCTTTTATCTGGCTGCCGGAAAGCTGCGAAACTTTATTTTCACCGATATTAAGCTCCACTGCTATAAGCTGTGCAAACCGCCTTGGCAAACCTAAATCGTCGCTCATATATCCTTGCGGCGATTTGCCATTGCCCGGGAAGTCTCTTTTGAACCGGGCAATGGCCTCCGGCCCGCTGACCGGCGCCAGGAAGTTGAAGATCAGCCTGGCGCCGGGGCTGATGTATCTGGAGTTGTTGAGAATCAGCGGGCCGGAGAGGTTTTTGTGGGTAAAAAGCAAATCGCCGCAAAAGGTTCGATTTAAGCTTTCTGACGAAACGTTCATGCTTATATCTTTAAAGCTTACTCCGCTCAAATCCCCAAACCTGTAATTTTCTGCATAAACAGGTGTGAGAGCAGGTTTTGGCGTTACTATATCAAGGCGCAAATCCCTCTTAAGCAGCTTAAACATAGATCCATCTGACCCTGTAGACGGATAGGAACATCCTCCTGTGGCAATTATGAGGTTGGTGCATGCCAATGTTTCTTCCAATGTTTCTTCAAATGTTCCTTCAAAAGTTTCTGCCGCTGATGCCAAGATCTTCAAATAAAAAACGTTTTTTTCCTCATCATATTTTATCCCGGTTATCGAGATATTCTTTCTTATTTCCACCCCACCTTTTGTTATATATTTCATCAAGGACGATAGTACGTCGCGGCTGTCCAGAGATGAAGGGAAAATTTTCCCGTCCTCTCTTTCTGTTAGTGGCACGCCTATGCTTTCCATAAAGCGACACAGCTTGACATTGCTGTGTCTTTGCAGCAGCTTTCTTATCGATTTTCCCTTGTCCCCATAATGTACTACAAAATCTCTTACAGGTCCTCCATGGGTTATGTTACACTGGCCCTTTCCTGACATGAGAAGTTTTGTCCCCAATTTAGATGTTTTCTCTAGTATAAGGGTCCCGGTAAGGGACTTGCCGGGGGCATGATTGCTGGGGGTATGATTGTTGGGGGCATGATTGTTGGGGGCATGATTGCCAGCAATATGCCTGTCGGGAACATCCTCTGCGGAGTTTTTCGCAGCTTTGCCGGTTGCAAAGGTCGCAGCTTTCACATCCTGAACCGCCGCCGGAGCCGCTGCTGTTTTATTCATATTCAGCAGCCCGCATGCGCAAAAGATTCCTGCCGCACCTCCGCCTACAATTATATTTTTATAATATTTCATTTTCCCCTCACACTGATTTTATGAATCTCTTTCTATTCATCATGATTTTATGACGCTTTAGGAGCAGATACTCTTTTTTTCATAATTAGCTCCGCTAACTTATTATAAATAAAATGTGAACCATTGTAAAATACAAAGGCTCACATTTTATCATATAGAGTATAAATATGTCTTATAGTCATCATATGCCGGCAAGTCCAAGAAAAGGCTTCGTCATGCCTTTCATTCCTGTGCCTTGCCGTCCTCATATCCTACTATATAACCATATCCATTATCTTTCAGACATGAAATAACATTTGTATATATGTCTTTAACAACTAAAGTGACACTGTCAGACCTGTTATCATGTTTCTTTTTACTGCTTTTATTAGAATCTTTAAAAAATATTTCTATATTAACAACATCGTTATAAACAGAAACGTTCTCATTATTGTATACATAACCGAAACTTCTCATGTCTTTGTCCCATGCTGTAAATATCTTCTTTATAAGTTTTGGGTTGTCTATCACCGCCATATTGTTAATATCTCGTTCTTCATATATGCCTGCCGTATCTTCCGCCGCATCTTCTGCAACATCTTCTGCCTCATCTTCTGCATCTCCATAATAGTAATCATAATATTCTGTTGTCAAACCGATAAGCTGAATATAATTTATTTCTTCTATATTTATGTAAGATAGAATACTGTTTTTCTCTCTATATTCATCGCTTGTCAGAAGTTCATCAAGCATCTCTGCCACATGCTGATCCATGACCAAATCGTATTGACGTTCGATTGTTCTTCCGTTTTTGAGTTTGTACTTTATATGAATATACTCATTTTCAATAACTGTAGGCTGCCCATCAATGTCATATATCACGGCGCCATCTGACTGATAATTTTCATTATAGAGTTCGTTGTCCACTATGTACTGATGAAGTTCTGCTATCTTCTCAATTGATTCCGGAGAAGTAAAAGCTCTTTCATCGCTTTTATTGTCTTTGGAAACTATTCCATATGTTTGCAAAGTTCCGTAACTTAGCACTACATCGTTCATGTTTACAGATTCAACCTCATCTACTTCAGGTACTCTCTTGGTAAAACCTGTAACGTCGAAAACTGTCAACGCTATAAACAACGCAGCTATGGCAAAATAAACAGCCAAAGAACGAATGGAATCTTTGCTGAATATTCTAACGCTTCTGTTAACGATTATTTTTACTATGAAAAATGTTACCAGCGTTCCAACAAGCATGCCGAAAATAATGATTGCTTTTGAAGTACTGAAAGTACACATCATAAGTCCAAAAGCGCTCATTCCGATAAATACTACCAGATAAGTCATCAATTCTTCAAAACACTTTGAAAGAGTAGAATTGCCTATTCTTTCCAGTTTTCTGGTTTTATATATCTTCCTGCCTATTAATGAGAAGAGAATTCCGACAGCGAAATATATTATAAATATTGTATCGGACGGACTGTCTTCTTTGTATCGAAAAAGCAAATTCATTGCCGGATTAAAATTTCTCGAAATATCGCTAATCCACTCAGGCATTTTATAATAGCCCTGTATAAAAATATCACAATAAGAGCCTGAAATAGTCACAAGCAAAGGGAATATGACTGTAAGCACGCCTGTCGCCAAAATGTTCATAACTGCTGTCCCTGTAAGGCTTCCTGTGAATACCGTTATGCCGTAGAACCAGGTCATGACGGCAACAGATGAAAGCAGCCAGAGCAAAACATCAACACGTGCCAAGACATCTATCTTCAATGCCAGCAGCATATATGGAATTACCATTAAAATCAACGGTAGAACACACATCAGCCAACCTGAAATGTAGTATGAATTAAATATACGATTCCGTGACAGCGGCAAGGCATGCAGCATCATTGCCTTAGATTCTTTGTGGATAAAGCCCATCATTAAAACTGCTGTTATTACCGGAGTCGCACACATTATGCCTGTGTAAATTATGTTGGTATTTTTAATTGACTCATAAATGTAGTAGTCTATGGATTCTATGTTGGAAATATTTGAAAGTATAGGTATTATGCCTGTAAAAAAATACAGCACAAAAGTAATTAACGGGATATACCAATACATCTTAAATATTTCTTTCATCAAGGCGCCCGAAACGCAAAACGGATTTCTAAGCTTCACCATTCTCACCTCCGAGCTTCTCAATAAAAATTTCTTCTATTGAAGCAGGCATGATTTCCAGCAAATCTCCTTCAAAAATCATTTTTCCTCCTGCAATTATTCCTATGTAATTACACACATCTTCCATTTCTCTCGCATTATGGGAAGAAATCAAAACAGTCATATCTCTTTCCGCCACATCTCCCATGATAAAATGCCATAGCTTTCTGCGAACTATTGGATCCAAGCCGTCTATCGGTTCATCTAAAATCAAATAGTCCGGCGTCGCTGCCAGGGCGAGGCAAAAAGCTGCTTGTTTTTTCATTCCCTTTGAGAACTTTGCCATGTTTCTCTTTGTATCCAGAGAAAATTCCTTTACCATCTCTTCAAACCGCTTTTCGTCCCAGCCCTTGCTGTATATTTTTTGATAAAACCCCTTCATCTCTTTTAAGTTATAACTGTTGAAGAAAAAAACGTCATCCGGAATGATTAAAACGCGCGCCTTTAAATCTTCATTGTCTATTATGCTTTGCCCGTCTATGGTTACGGTTCCCCTATCAGGCTCCGCAAATCCTGCGAGATGCTTGATAACCGTCGTTTTTCCGGCTCCGTTAAGCCCCATAAGGCCATAAACAGATCCCTTAGGAACTGTAAGGTTGAAGTCCTTTAAAATTTCAGTATCTCCGTATTTTTTACAAAGATTTTCAATCTTAATCATAACTCCTTCCTCCTTTCATCGAACAGTTCCTCTGCTATTTTTACAGCCTCATCATAATCAATCCCGAGAAAAAGCAGCTCTCTGAAACCCAGCCAAAGGGCTTCTTTTGCTTTCTCCAATTCTGCCGGGTCAGCCAGGATATTTTTCTTATCTGCTACAAAGGTCCCCACTCCTGTAGCGGTATATATATATCCCTGTCTTTCCAATTCACGATATGCTTTCGCTATAGTGTTAGGATTGACTCCCAAATTTTTGGAAAGCTCCCGGACTGACGGCATTTTTTCTTCGCATGCTAAATCGCCGGTCATAATTAATTCTTTAAAACCGTCTGTTATCTGCTCATATATTGATTTGTGACTTCGCAAATCGATTTTAAACATGCGTTCCCCTTTCTTTTCCCCTTTTCGTATTAAGTGTACCACGTCAGATAGTACACTGTCAATGGCAACACGCTAAAATAGTAAAGTTTTTCTTTTCCTGCCTTTTCTTTCATGATAAAATTAATATAGATTTTAGTATGATAGGGAGGACAATTATTTTGGATTTTTCAAACAAGAACAGCGGCGATAATTTTGATGAAACAGTAAAAGAAGATAAACACGTCCAATATTACTCTAACGGGAGATTTTCCGCTTCAGCCGGCGAAAGCGCCTCATCATCCGCTGACATCAGCCGCGGCAGAAACATCGGCGGCTTTACCGGTACAAAATATCGTGATGATGAATATAACCAACACAGACAGAAACGGCTTCCTTCTTGGGCTAAGGCTCTTATTATAGTAGGTCTCATAATACTGTGCATAGTGCTTATCGCAGTAGGTTGCAGTAAAATCATATCAAATATATCCGGAGTGTCCGGCATATCGTCTTCGGAAGTTACGACTAATTTCGGTCATGATTATATAGGCACTATATTTGTTCAAGATACGATTGATGAAAACAGCAGCGGTATTTACAATCACCAATACATACTTAACGCTATTGATGCAATGATTGAAGATGACCAGAACAAAGGTATCATTCTTTATGTAGACACACCGGGCGGCTCTGTTTATGCTTCGGATGAACTTTATCTTAAAATAAAGGAATATCAGGACACTACAGGCAGACCTGTATACTCGTCCATGCAGTCTCAGGCAACTTCCGGGGGTTACTATATCTCCGCTTCATGCGATAAGATCATCGCTAACAGAAATTGCTGGACAGGGTCTATAGGAGTTACTATGGGCAGCTTTATAGATGTAAGCGAGCTTTTGGATAACCTGGGAATCAAGACCGAAACTATAACTTCAGGAGAAAACAAGGCTATGGGCAGCAGTACAGAACCGATGACTGAGGAGCAGCGTGCCATATTCCAATCTCTCATAGACGAATCTTATGAGCAGTTTGTTTCCATCGTTGCTGACGGCAGAGGCATGTCTGTCGCCCAAGTCAAGGAGTTGGCCGACGGACGGATATATTCGGCTCAACAGGCTTTGGAGAACGGATTGATAGATCAAATAGGCACATATGAAGAGGCTGTTGCCGATATGGTAGTAACATATGGTTTTGACGATTGTTATGTAGAAAACTTTCAGCCTGATACAACGACTACTTTATCTTCGCTTTTAGGTCTGCTGGAAAGCAGTGCAAGCCAGTCTCAATCAGGTACCTCCATAGCTGACGCAGACGCCATAAAAGAGCTTATAGCCCTCAACGGCACTTTCAAAATCAGCTATATATGCGATGTCATAAAATAAAACGCATGACTTGTGCTTTTCATGCGTTTAAAGCATATAAAGAAGCTGTACAAATTAAAAATTTGCTGAATTTTAGCATTGCCCATACTCTTGTAAATTTCAACGTTTTCAGGGATTATAACAGGTTAAAATGCTAAAAAAACCATGTTGTAAATATTGAATTCTTGTATACAAAGTGTTAGACTACAACAGTCATCAGAAGTAAACTGTTTAAGTCCTCTATGACGTAGTTTTAATTTGTTTGTATCAGGAGGTAAAAAAGTGCAAGAAGTTGTAGCAATTGTAGTATTTCTCATCGTAATCGTGGCGATTATGACGGAGAAAGTACACAGAACTGCTGCGGCGCTGGCAGGCTCTGTGATACTGCTGCTAACCGGCGTACTTGATGTTGATTCTGCCATAGGGTATATCGACTTCAACACAATCGGCGTATTAATTGGAATGATGCTTTTTGTGGCAGTAGTTAAAAATTCGGGTCTATTTGAATATGTAGCCATAAAGGCCGCCAAGATGGCTAAAGGTGATCCATGGAAAATAATGGTGGCATTCATAATAATAACAGCATTCTTGTCTGGGTTCTTAGACAATGTTACTACGGTTCTTCTGGTAGGACCGATGACGATCACCATCGCAAGAATGTTAAAAATCAATCCGGTTCCTTTCCTGCTTACTCAAATATTTGCAGCTAACATAGGCGGAACAGCAACCCTTATAGGTGATCCTCCGAATATAATGATAGGCAGCGCGGCAGGTCTGACATTTTTAGACTTTGTAGCAAATACCGGAATTGTTGCTATTGTTTCTATAATTGTCCTTATCATCATAATGAGATTTGTTTATGGAAGCAAGCTTTCTGCTGACGTTGAGGCTATCAAATCTGTAGCTCAGCTTGACGAGACAAAGGCTATTGAAGACCACGCTCTCCTGGTCAAGAGCATAGTAATGGTTATCATCGTAGTTTTCGCCTTTATATTTCACAGTCAAATAGGTATGGAAACCGCAACGATAGCCCTTACCTGCGCAGCTGTAATGATGGTAATCGGAAAACAAAATATTGATCATATAGTAAGTGAAGTTGAATGGTCGACGATTCTGTTCTTTGTAGCTTTGTTTACAGTTGTAGGCGGAATGGTTGAAACAGGAGTTATCGGTGAACTTGCTCATATCATCCTTAACACGGCTGAGGGACATCCTATAATGATGATGATGATTTTGCTGTGGGCTTCAGCTCTGCTTTCATCTATACTTGACAACATACCATTTGTAGCAACCTTAATACCTTTGGTAATTGCTCTTGGTGAAAGCGGTGTGGACATCGAACCTCTATGGTGGGCTATTTCTCTAGGCGCATGCTTCGGAGGAAACGGTACTCTCATAGGCGCCTCTGCCAACGTCGTTCTTTCAGGCATAAGCAATAAGCATGGATATCCTATCACTTTCAAAGATTATACCAAAGTAGGCTTTCCTGTCATGATAATGACAGTAGTATTATCCACCATATTCCTGCTTGTTAAATACGGATTTTAGAGCTGTGATAAAACGGAACATTTATGTTAGGAGTGTGATTTAAAATGAGAAATATAGTTTCAGATGATATGATTAATTTGGTACTCAGACAGATGGGGGCCGTATCTATCAAAACATCGCCTGCTTACATTAATATAGCCAAATTTGAAATAGGTAATCTCAGACTTACATATATGTATGAAGTTAAAGAGGAGGATATATATCTCCAAAGGATAAGTCCTTATCCTATGATGATAGGAAAGATATACAATGAACAACAAGTTGTAGAGATAATTGCAAACGATCTGAAAAAGTTTAAGAATGCTTACAGCAGTTCCAATTTTTCCAAATTTATCAGCATAGCCAATGATGTAGTTTCATTTGATAAAGAAATAGAAAACTTGTTCATGAGCCATAACGTATCTAAAGAAGATTTAGAAGATGTGGAGCAAATGATGGATAAAGTTCATGACAAGCTGTCTGAACTGATGGAGAAATCACCTTTGCTTGAAACTTCCTCTATGCAGGAAAAATAACTGAGCAGGAAAAATAACTGATTGATTTTTATATTGCCGCTTTGTTGATGTGACTTTTATCTATTGTTTATCTCTTGCTTTTAAGTATTAATCATGATAAAATATTTATATTGTGGATTTGAAACATTATTGAATTGGAGACATGTATTATGGAAAGAATCAAAACACTTAAAACTACTTCTCTGTGTGAGAGTGCAAAAAACGGTGGATGCGGCGAGTGCCAGACCTCATGTCAGTCCGCCTGCAAGACCAGCTGCGGTGTTGCTAACCAGAAATGTGAGAACGAAAACAAATAAGCGTTCAACATCGTTTATTTTAAAGAATGCCGCCGGCTTGGCGGCATTCTTTATGTAAGCAAAAAACTTTGCGATATAAGCACGCTTTTCAAAATGGAGGATAGGTATGATACACCAATACCAGCTAAATAATTATAATATAGTTTTAGACACATGCTCCGGATCGATTCACATAGTGGATCCGGTAGCCTACGATGTTATATCCATGTATCCGGAAAAGTCAGAAGAAGAAATCGTATCAGCAATTCTGAAAAAGTATGAAAAGGATAATATATCGAAAAACGATGTCTTAGAATGTATCGCTGATATAAAAACATTACAGGATCAGGGCAAACTTTATTCTCCTGACACCTTCGCCGAAATTGCCGGTACTTTTAAAGAAAGAAGCGGAGATGTTATCAAAGCGCTGTGTTTGCACGTGGCCCACACATGTAATCTCAACTGCTCTTACTGTTTCGCCAGCCAGGGCAAATACCATGGAGACAGAGCGCTTATGAGCTTTGAGGTGGGAAAAAGAGCTCTGGATTTCCTTATTGAAAATTCCGGAAGCCGCACCAATCTTGAGGTTGACTTTTTCGGCGGTGAGCCTCTGATGAACTGGGATGTAGTAAAAGAGTTGGTAAAATACGCTCGCTCTCAGGAAGGCCCTTGCCATAAAAACTTCCGTTTTACTCTTACTACCAATGGCATGCTCATAGATGATGACGTTATCGATTTTGCCAATAAAGAAATGAGCAACGTGGTACTCAGTCTGGACGGCCGCAAAGAGATCCATGACAGATTACGCATAGATTATGCCGGCAACGGCAGCTATGACCGGATCGTCCCTAAATTCCAAGAATTAGTAAAATCCCGCGGCGGAAAAAACTATTACATGCGCGGGACTTTTACCCACGCCAACCCCGATTTTACAAAAGATATATTTCATATGGCTGATCTCGGGTTTACAGAGCTGAGCATGGAGCCTGTTGTCGCTTCCCCTGATGACCCTGCGGCTCTCACCGCTTCTGACATAGAAATAGTCAAAGAACAGTATGAAATCCTTGCCAAGGAAATGCTCCGCCGTGAAAAAGAAGGGCGCCCTATCACCTTTTATCATTACATGCTGGATCTTACGGAGGGGCCATGCATATATAAAAGGATTTCAGGATGCGGCTCCGGTACGGAGTACATGGCAGTGACTCCTTGGGGAGATTTGTACCCTTGCCATCAGTTCGTCGGTGACGAAAAATACAAACTGGGCGATATATGGAATGGCGTAACCAACCATTCGCTGCGTGAGCAATTCCGAAGCTGTAATGCCTACTCACGCTCCGAGTGCAATGACTGCTGGGCAAAATTTTATTGCTCCGGAGGCTGTGCTGCTAACGCGTACCACGCTTCCGGCAGCATCCAAGGAACATATGAGCCCGGCTGCGAACTGTTCAAGAAACGTATCGAATGCGCCATCATGATGAAAGCGGCAGAAGCAGGGTTGTAAAAAATGTAAAAATAAAAACATCAGGAAAAAAGTCTGCAAATTACTTGTTTGCAGACTTTTTTTCAAAATTATCAAGGAAAAGTCATTCATCTTTAACTATCCTTCCAAGACATCGTTGATTCTTTCCCTTACTTTTTCAATTTCTCCATCATCAGGATAGAAATAATACTGATAATATCCTTCTCTGATTTCGTCATAATGCCACTGATATGTACCGCTTATAGTGTGGTTTTCCATAGTCTCCAATTCCGGCAGGAGTTTTACTACAAGTTTAAATACATCATAAAAATCTTTCTCCGGAATATTAGTAACAAAATTGTTTTCAAGTCCTTCCAGTACCGCCATACTGCTTTCGTAACTTGGGTTTTCAGCAAACTTTCTGAAGATACCCTTTATCAGTTCCATCTGATGTTGTCCTCTTGACAACTCGTTTTCAGGCAGCATTTTTCTTGCCCGTACAAACATAAGCGCTTTTTCACCATTTACATAGTTTTCACCTTTTACAAAGCTATATTCACCGGCAGTATAAGTATAGTGGCTGTATACAGTCACTCCTCCCAGAGCGTCTACCAAATCTACAAGTCCGTTGAAATTAATTTTTGCATAATAGTTTATTTCCACGCCGAATTTATCTTCAATGCTATCTATTGAAGATTGAACTCCTCCCCACCATCCACTGTAGGAAAGCTTGCTGCTGCCTCCGCGGCAAGGTATATATACGAAAGTGTCTCTTGGAATAACCTGTAGATTTACTTTCGCAGTTTTAGGATTTACTGTAAGCAAAATATTGACATCGCCTCTTCCTGTCGATGTAATATCCTGTCCGGAAGAAAGATCGGCTCCGCACAGATATACTGTAAACGGCTCGCTGTTGATGTCTACAGGTTTTATCTCTACTGCATCCAGCTCGTATTTCTTTTCGAAGACAACTTTTATCTTGCTTTCGTAATCCTCATCTATCATAGATAAGTCAGCTCTGGTATTGCTGGTGAGTACCATCAGCTCAGTATTTGATGACAGCAAATCGCTGTAAAGGGTCTCAGTATCTGAATAAGGATGGCTCTCCTTGACTTTTTTATCATGTTCTTCCAATATCTCACTCGACCTCTCATACGCACCATCATCGCTGTTGGTATACCCAAGGGTATAATTGCTGAAATCATCCTCAGGCTCGATATCGCTGTCTGCGAGAGCAACTATTTGCACATCCTCATACTGAACCGTCCTACCTATAGCCCCGGCAAGAGAACTGAGTTTGCCTACCAAAACCAGAGCTATAACCAATATTATAGTAAGAATTATCTCAATGACAAGCGCGGCTTTGGTCTTCTTAAGATTACACCAAACCAAAAGAGCTCCCAAAAGCAATATTATCGGTAAAGAGCATATTGCTACTATAGTTCCTATATACCTTGATATCTGTACAGCTATATAAATTGCCGCGATTATATCAACAAGCAAAACTCCCAATGTGATTTTTGCAAGGTTGGATTGTTTCAAGTGTTCTTTTAAGTTCATTTTTTTACATTTTCTTAGTCTTAATTTCTTCCGCAAGTTTGGCTACAAAGTCATCTACAGACATGCTGCCAAGCTCTCCCTCTTTGCTGGAGCGCACGGACAAAGTGCCGTCTTCCACTTCTCTCTCTCCGATAACGCACATATAATTAACTCTCTGATTTCTGGCTTCTCTAAGCTTGTAACCTATCTTTTCGTTTCTTACGTCAGCCTCAACTCTGAGCCCTGCTTCTGTCAGTTTTTCCTTTAGCTGAAGTGCGTAGTCTGAGAATTTCTCGGTTACCGTCATCAAACGTACCTGAACCGGTGCCAGCCAAAGCGGGAACTTGCCTGCGCAATGCTCTATCAAAATGCCTATAAATCTTTCTATAGAGCCAAAAATTACTCTGTGAATCATGATAGGTCTGTGCTTTTCTCCATCAGGGCCTATATATGTCAAATCGAAGCGCTGCGGCATCTGCATATCCAGTTGTATGGTTCCGCACTGCCATGTCCTTCCAAGAGAATCCTGCAGATGGAAGTCCAGCTTAGGGCCGTAGAAAGCTCCGTCTCCTTCATTTATAACAAAAGGCACGCCCATTTCTTCTATAGCGTTTCTTAAAGCGTTTTCTGCCATCTCCCATTCTTCATCGGTTCCCATAGAATCCTCCGGTCTGGTGGAAAGCTCTACATGGTATTCGAAGCCAAACATCTTATATACATCATCACAGAATTTAGCGACATTTTTGATTTCTTCGTTAACCTGTTCCGGGAGCATAAAAATATGTGCATCGTCCTGGGTAAAGGTCCTTACTCTCATCAGTCCGTGAAGAGCTCCTGAAAGCTCGTGTCTGTGTACTTGTCCAAGCTCTCCGCAGCGGATAGGGAACTCCCTATATGACCACATCTTACGCTTATACACAAGCATAGAACCTGGACAGTTCATAGGCTTGATAGCGTAATCTTCATCATCTATCTTAGTAAAGTACATGTTGTCTTTGTAGTGGTCCCAGTGACCTGAAGTTCTCCAGAGCTGCTCGTTGAGAATAAGCGGAGTCTTGATTTCCTCATATCCGCGCTTAACGTGTTCAGCACGCCAAAAGGCCTCCAGCTCGTTGCGGATTATCATGCCTTTTGGTAAAAAGAATGGGAATCCCGGCCCCTCATCTGTCAGCATGAAGAGGTCCATCTCTTTGCCTATCTTGCGGTGGTCGCGTTTTTTAGCCTCTTCAAGCTTGGCAATATATTCATCCAGCTGCTCTTGCGTAGGAAAAGCTGTCGCGTATATCCTCTGCAGCATCTGACGATCCGAATCTCCTCTCCAATAAGCTCCGGCAACGCTCATCAGCTTAAATGCCTTTATCTGGCCTGTAGACTGCATATGCGGGCCTGCACACAAATCCACAAAATCACCTTGCTTATAGAAGGAAATTACTGCGTCCTCCGGCAGATCGTTTATGAGTTCTACCTTATATGGCTCGCCTTTTTCTTCCATATATTTGATTGCCTCTTCTCTGGGAAGTTCGAATCTTTCAAGAGGATAGTTGGCCTGAACGATCTTTTTCATTTCCTTCTGGATTTTATTAAAGTCTTCTTCTCCGAATTTATGTTCTGAATCGAAATCGTAATAAAATCCGTTGTCTATGGCCGGTCCGATAGCCAGCTTTGTGTCAGGCCAAAGATGCTTGACGGCCTGAGCCATTATATGAGAAGCCGTGTGTCGGTAATCATGTCTAACCTGCTCATCTTCCCAATTGAGTTTTTCTTTTGCCATTTTGTTCACCTTTTTCTTATAAACATATTTTTTTTCTCTGTATTAAATTATCTACTCTTTTCAGGGCTACAGATAACACTATTGCTATTATTATAACAGCTGCGTAATATTTAAACAACCATATAGGTAAATCAGCTTCCGAAAATATCCTTCGAACAGTAACATGAGTTATGTATAATTCTAAAGATATGCCTCCTGCAATGGATAATAATTTGTTGGCAAACTTTAATTGCGCCATTTTTCTCAAAGCTAATATTATAATAAACATTAATCCCAGAGAATACCACGCATTCAAATATCTGTCAAAATGATTAAATACGATAAACATTGTATTTAAAATACTGGAATCTAACAAATCAAAATCATGAAGATATTCAAGATAAAAATTTAAAAAGCCTATAAATATACCTGCAATGAAAAAGCATTTTGTAAAATTAGACATTCTTTCTTTATTATATATCTTCTTTCCATAGTAAGCTCCTAATATGAAAATTGGGATCCTTGTAAGTGCTATGGATGTATTGGAATATGCGCTTGGATTAGTTTGTCGAAAACATTCCAGAACGAAAATCGTCAATATTATTATTATTATTATTATGTTAAGGCTGCTTTTATTTTTTTCAA
>UQEW01000060.1 GCA_900540145.1 uncultured Eubacteriales bacterium | reverse complement strand
ACACTGCATATCGTCGGCAGCGTCAGATGTGTATAAGAGACAGATATGATAGCAGCAGCTTTGTATGAAAAAGTAGGATTTGTTAGAGAAGGGGTTATGCGTCACGGTGGCAAAAAAACGGAAAGTATGTAGATTTATGTCTAATGGCTATGCTTAGAAAAGAATATTTCAGAGTCGGTTAATATAGATAAAAAATTTTTTTATCTATTGACATGTAGCGTAATTAGTGGTAGATTCTTTATGCAGCTACTATATATTGTGGTAGAGCGACTGGAGAAAAGAGGTAAGAAATCATGGACAGCATTAAGAAAATAATTAAAAGAGACGGTCGTATGGTAGATTACGATGTACATAAAATTGCTGATGCTATATTTAAGGCCGCACAGGTACTTGGAGGAAAAGACAAAGAAATGGCCATGTATCTGGCAAGACAGACGGAATTATACCTTCTTGAAATATGTCATAATCAGGTACCTACAGTTGAGCAGATTCAGGATGCTGTCGAAAAAGTTCTTATAGAGAACGGACATGCCAGAACTGCAAAGGAATATATCCTTTATAGGGCTGAACGTACGAGAGTCAGAGATATGAATACAAGACTCATGAAGATTTATGAAGATCTGACTTTCAAAGAAGCTAAGGAAAATGAGATAAAACGTGAAAATGCCAATATAGACGGAAACACTGCCATGGGAACCATGCTTAAATATGGTTCCGAAGGAGCAAAAGAATTTTATAAGATGTATGTTATTGACCCTAAGCATGTAAAAGCTCATGAAGAAGGCGATATACACATACACGACATGGATTTCTATACCCTTACGATGACTTGCTGTCAGATAGACTTGGTAAAGTTGCTTAAAGACGGTTTTTCTACAGGTCACGGACATCTGAGAGAGCCTAATGACATTGAAAGTTACGCTGCGCTTGCTTGCATCGCTATACAATCCAACCAAAACGACCAGCATGGCGGTCAGTCAGTTCCAAATTTTGATTATGGTATGGCTCCGGGAGTTAAAAAAACCTATAAGAAACTTTATTTAAACAATTTAGGAAAGATGCTCGATATTCTTGAAGATGTGGAAGACGGCGTTGAAAGAATGAAAGAGCTGGGTAAGAAAATTGAAGATGAGCATGGCGTTTATCCTTGCATGGCTTGGGATAATAATTATAAAGAGCTGGAACTTGAAGAACTTAAGAAGATAGTTCCGGAAGGTGAAGCGAAAAAGATGCAGGATAGAGCAACTAAGTTTGCCGATAAGGAAATCAGACGCAAAACCTATCAGGCCATGGAAGCATTTATACATAATCTAAATACTATGCATTCCAGAGCGGGAGCTCAAGTACCTTTTAGCTCCATCAACTACGGTACTGACACTTCTCCGGAAGGCAGACTTGTTATGGAGTCTGTAATGCTGGCTACAGAAGCAGGTCTTGGCAACGGTGAGACGCCTATATTCCCTATACAGATATTCAAAGTAAAAGAAGGTGTCAGTTACAATCCCGAAGACCCTAACTACGATTTGTTCAAGCTGGCATGCAGGGTTTCGGCGAAGAGACTGTTCCCTAACTTCTCCTTCTTAGATGCTCCGTTCAATAAAAAGTATCTGGTAGAAGGCGACCCTAATACCGAATGCGCTTATATGGGATGCAGAACGAGAGTAATTGGAAATACTTATGACCCAACGAGAGAAATCGTTACCGGAAGAGGAAATCTAAGTTTCACCTCTATCAATTTGCCTAGACTGGCCATAAAAGCCAAGGGCGATTTGGATATGTTCTTTGAGGGCCTTGACAATATGATAGATTTGGCATGCGCTCAGCTGTATGACAGATTCAAGATACAGTCTCAGAAAAAAGTAAGAAATTTCCCGTTCCTGATGGGGCAGGGAATATGGCTTGACTCAGATAAGCTGGGACCTGACGACACAATAGAAGAAGTTATAAAGCACGGCACGCTTACCGTAGGCTTTATAGGCCTGGCAGAATGCCTTAAAGCTCTTACCGGAAAGCATCACGGCGAATCTAAAGAATCCCAGATTCTGGGACTTGAGATCATAGGTTATATGAGAAAGAGAATGGATGAGATGTCCAGAAAAACAGGTCTCAACTGGTCCCTCATAGCTACTCCGGCAGAAGGCCTTTCCGGCAGATTTGTAAGAATAGATAAGGAAAAATACGGAATTATAGAAGGTGTAACAGATAGAGATTACTATACCAACAGCTTCCACATTCCTGTATACTATGAAATAAACGCCTTTGACAAGATAAGGCTGGAGGCTCCTTATCATGAACTTACCAACGGAGGTCATATTTCGTACATAGAACTGGACGGCGATCCTTTAAAAAACCTGGATGCCTTTGAAAAAGTAGTAAGGTTCATGAAAGAGTCGGGCATCGGTTACGGTTCGATAAATCATCCTGTAGACAGGGATCCTTGCTGTGGCTATACTGGAATAATCGATAACGAGTGTCCTATGTGTCACAGAAAAGAAGATGAAGGCGACGTAGGCTTCGAAAGGATACGCAGAATCACAGGATATCTGGTAGGCACCATGGACCATTGGAATAACGCAAAGAAAGCGGAAGAAAGAGACAGGGTAAAACACGATGTCCAAACAGGATTGGAAAGACTTTAATAATAAAAAAGATTTTAATACAATAAGAATGGCAGGGGTTGTTCGCGAGTCTATCGTCGACGGCCCCGGCCTTCGTCTGACGGTTTTTTGCCAAGGCTGTCCCCATGGATGCAAAGGATGCCATAATCAGGAAACTCATGATTTCAACGGTGGATACGATTGTGATATTTCCAAGATAGTTGACGCGGTGGCATCTAATCCATTGCTCGACGGAGTGACTTTTAGCGGCGGAGAGCCTTTCTGCCAGCCGGAAGCCTTCTTCAGCCTTGCCATGGCATTGAAGGAAATGCGTTCTGATTTGAATTTAATGGCATATAGCGGTTATACTTATGAGGAACTTAAGGAAATGCATGATGAATCTGTGGATAAATTGCTTTCCGTGATAGATTTTTTGGTGGACGGAAGATTTATTTTGGAAAAAAAAGATCTGACGTTGCTTTTCAGAGGAAGTTCAAATCAAAGAGTCATAGACATGAATAAGACGCGCCAGGCGGGAAAAGTCGTGCTGGCAGAAAAATACATTTAAAATCGAATTTTTGACGGCTTGTTGTGATTGCGGACGTTGTATGTTATATTGTATATATAACCGCGGCAGGCTGTTGTTTTCACGCAGATATCTACAGACGTTCCATGCCGGAGCTTATGTCGTGCTTTACGCGATCGCGCTCTTCGGCCGTTTTAGCGGAGTTCCACTGCTCCATGGTCCCCACAAGTTAGCCTGTGATTCTGTGTATTCTTTCAAAAGGAACCTGCTCGAATTCATATTTTAAATCAGCAAAATCGCCATCGATATTGATGTCGAGAGATTTCAGCTTTCTGTTATATTTGCTTTCAAGATAATTTACGTATGCCATTTTTTCTTCGACAGGTGCATTCCCTGTGATGCTTACACTCATATGATAACCCTTCCTTAACTTACTTGACTGTTTGCCGCCGGTTTTGACGGCTATGTTTAATATACACACATATATTTTATATTTAAACCCTAAAAACATAAAGATACACAATAATTAGTTGCTTTTCTTTTAAGCATAGTAATAAGGCCGCAATCATATTATTAGGGAGGTTTTAAAATGAACGGACAATATTTGATGCGGCTTTTGAATCAGTTTATGAAAAAAAACAATCAGGGGATTTTTGCCGCGGACGAGACGAAAAGCAGGTGGCATAAGGAGACTGACGTTGAAATACTTCAAAATTTTTGCAGAGAAGTATATCCGATGGCGAAAAAATACGGCCATTTTATCATAGGAAACAGTCAGGAGAAAAGTTATATAGGAATTCCGGGGAGGTTTATCTTGAAGGAACAGCCGCATCGGCGTTTATATGGCTATATGCTGATGGATACGGAAAGGAGCCTTGAAAATGATTGAGAAATACGTGGAACAATTACTCAATTTGTATAACTATATCGACGGAATAATGGTGACGAACGAGAGAGGTTATGTGGAGTTTTACAAAAATTATAGGCCTAATCTCAATCACTTGAAAGAGAGTGACGTGATTCACAAGCATATAACTGAAATTTACCCTGATTTGACCGAGGAATCAAGCAGCATACTGCGTGTGCTGAAAACAGGAAAGAGTATTTCCAATGAATTTCAGACGCTGAAAAGCTATAAAGGCCAAAACATAAACGCCGTAAACACGACGCTCCCTATAAAGGAAAACGGCCGGATAGTAGGAGCTGTCGACGTTTCGAGATACATAGACATACCGTTTAAAAGACAGTATATAAATATTTCTTTCAGGAAATCGTACATGCATCCGCTTTATACTTTAGACGATATTAAGACGAATTCGCGGCAGATTGAGCTTATAAAGGAAAAAATACCTATTATAGCCGATACGGATTCGTCGGTCTTGCTCTATGGCGAGACGGGGACAGGTAAGGAGCTTTTTGCTCAGGCGATACATACTCAGAGCAAAAGGCGCGGAAAGAGATTTGTATCACAAAACTGCGCCGCGATTCCGCCTAACCTTGTTGAGAGTATTCTTTTCGGAACCGTAAAGGGAGCGTACACCGGAGCGGAAAATAAAGCGGGATTGTTTGAAATTGCAGACGGAGGCACTCTTTTTTTAGACGAGCTGAATTCGATGGAGACAGCCTTGCAAGCCAAGCTTCTGAAAGCGATAGAAGAAAAGCAAGCCGTACGTTTAGGTGGCTTGGAGCCGATAAAGTTTGACGTGAAGATAATAACGGCGTTTAACAAAGAACCGCTTAAATGCGTTAGGGACGGCGAGCTTAGAAGAGACCTCTTTTACAGGCTAAGCGTGGTGCAGCTCGAAATCCCCCCGCTTAGGGAGCGAACAGGCGATTTGCAATTCTTGACAGACTATTTTATAGACCGTTATAACGAGAGCATGGGCTTGGAAATAACGGGGATTGACGAAGAAACGGAGAACATATTCAAGAATTACGATTGGCCGGGCAATGTGAGAGAACTCAAGAATGTAATAGAAGGAGCTTTTAACATAGTGGAATCTAAAGAGATAACGGCAAAGAATATCCCCAAATATTTGATTGAGCGAGCAGCTAAGGTTTCTGACAGCGTTCGGATATCAAACCCGGATTTAGCCTTACTTAAGACATCGCGTTCGGCTCTGGATTGCGCGCGGAGCGATGATTCGGCCGTTATGCATCGGCTTTCTGATTCTAATGCCGGGCCTGAGGCGGTTATAAGCGCCGAGGAGCCTGCCGGTACGTTTTCGGAAGCTGAATTTTTATGGGGGGGGGGTACGGCCGTAGAAGATATTTTGCCGCTTGACAAGGCCATGGAGTCGTATGAAAAATTTCTCATAACGAAAGCTATAGAAGCAACTGATAGCCTGGTAGAAGCCGCCAAGCTTTTAGGTATAACAAAGCAGAATCTTAATTACAAGATGAAAAAATATGGACTGAAACGTTAAATATAAATGACTGCCGCGGGCCGGACTGATAGACCATTTTGAATACCATCCGTCAACTCAGACCGGCCCGCGTTTTCGTAAGTAAAGGGAGACTTTACCAAATAGGTAAAGTCTCCCTTTACTTGTCAAAAAATTTTTCCTTAAAGCTTTGTAAACCCGTGAAAAATCAACGTTTTCGTCGTGGCATGGTTCTTGCGTTATACTTATGGAAACTTCAAGAAAGGAGAAAGTATATGGAAAAAGAGAGAGACATAGACGCGCTTGCCGGTGAGCGGTGGTTTCCAAAAGAAAGCTCTATCGAGGACGATATGAAAGAGCTTTGGGGCGACTGGGGCGTATGTTCTGAAGTTGAAAAACTTAAAGACGTGCTGATGCACAGGCCAGGAAAAGAAATTGAAAATTTCGACTGGCGTGCAGCTCGCTTTAGGGACGAAATCGATCCGGAAAAATTCAGAGCGCAGCACGATGCGCTGGCAGACGTCTACCGCAGTCACGGAGCGAGGGTCCATTATGTTGAAGACGTTCCCGCGAACAGGCCTAACGCGTTGTTTTGCCGAGATCTTGTCTTTATGACCCCCGAAGGAGCTATAGTCACAAGACCCGCGACGGAATCGAGGCGCGGTGAAGAGCGTTACGCGGCGAAGAAGCTGGCTGAGCTTGGGGTTCCGATCATAAGGACCGTATGCGGAGGAGCGACATTTGAGGGAGCTATGGCGATGTGGATAGACAGGCGTACCGTGGTTTTGGCTTCCGGAGTGAGAACCAACAGAGAAGGCTATGAAATGGTCGAGGCGGAGCTAAAGCGCATGGGCGTTACCGATATTCTGCACATGCAGATACCTTACGGACACGCTCATATCGACGGACTTTTGAATATGGCATCCCATGATGTGGCGATGATTCATGCTTCACAGGTTCCTTACGACGTCTGCGACGCTCTTAAGAGGAAAGGAATTAAACTTTTGGAGTGCCCTTCGAGGGTTGAAGCGAAAGAAAAGCTTGCCATAAACTTCGTGGCGCTGGAACCGGGACTGATAGTCATGCCGTCAGGCTGTCCGCGTTCACAGGAGCTGCTTGAAAAGAACGGCATTAAAGTTATCCCTCTTTGCGTCGACGAAATCCTTAAGGGATTCGGAGCGATGCACTGCTGTTCGGCGTTTCTCAAGAGAGGATAGAGAGCCGAGGTTAATTTAAGGAGTGATTGAATTGAATTTTTATGAGACTTTAAAAAACGAAATCTCCATGGAAAACATTTGCCGCGATATGACTTATCTTGTGGAGGAGGTCGGCGAAAGGCTTTCCGGTACCGACAAGATGAGAAAGGCAACGGAATACATACGTTCGCGGCTTGAGGAAAACGGTGTCTGTGCCCGCATAGACCATTTTCCGATGTATCAGAGCTATCCGGGGGAAGCTTATCTAAAGGTTGTTTCTCCCGAAGAACGTGAAATCAAGGCTCGACCTGTATGCCATATAGATTCTACGCCGGAGGGCGGCCTTGAAGGAGAGCTTATATATCTCGAATCGGGAGCTTACGAGGATTATGAGGGAAAGGACGTTAAGGACAAAATCGTACTTACGAATATGGACTGGAGTCCGGGACGTCCCGAAAAGGCTCGCATTGCTTGGGAAATGGGTGCTAAGGCTCTTATAATCATGAACTGGGGAGAGGCAGGCAGCGATTTGATTCAAATGGGCGCCGTCAAGTCTCAGTGGGGGAATCCAACTCCGGAGACTATCAAGGATGTTGTAAGACTCGCGGTAATAAGCGTGTCGAGAAAAGACGGCGAGTACCTCGCGTCATTGTGCGGACGGCAGGAGGGAGGAGTCAGCGTTTATCTTGAAGCCTCTGCAACGCGAGAATGGATAACGGCGGATCAGCCGATAGGCTTTCTGAAAGGAAAAAACGCCGCTGACAAATACGTTTTAATCGGAAGCCACGTGGACGCGTGGGGAAAGTCTGCTATATGCAACGCTTCGGGGAATGCCCTCAATCTTGAGATTGCCCGCGTGTTCGCAAAACACAGGGATGAGCTTGACGGAAGACTTGTCTTTACTTTCTGGGACGGACATGAGATTGCCGAAGGCGGAGGCTCGACGTGGTATGCGGACAATTATTGGCAGGATATGACTGAAAATTGTATCGGTTACGTCAACATAGACAATTTGGCCATAAGTGGAACTACGATTCCGGGTGTCGAAGGCCAGCCAGAGCTGAAAAATCTTCTGATGGAGGCAATAAGAGCTGTTTTCGGAGAAGAAGGCTTGTGGCACCAAGCCTATAAGGGCGGCGGCGATTCATCCTTCTTCGGAGTCGGTGTTCCGTATACTTCTTTCGCGACCGAGTACACGGAGGAAAAGCTCAAAGAGCTGAATTATGCGTTTTACAGTCCTTGGCTTCACACAGACGATGACACGGTGGATAAAATCGATATGAATCTCATGCGAAAGCATGCGGAATATTTCATTTATGTAATAGAAAAACTGCTGAATTATCCGGTATTTCCTTACGATCTCGAAGCTCTCGCCGACGACGTCGAAAATCAATGGCGGCAGATTATGGACGCTTCCGGCCGCGCAAAAGATATGCTTGCCGCTGTATCTCCTAAAATTGAAGAATACGCCGCGTCTCTGAAAGAATTCTACGGCTTGAGAAACGGCGTTTGCGGTCATGAGAAAGCACGCGGTACGGAGACGAAAGACGACGGAACGTGCGGTTCAGAAGAAAGAACAGGAGGTTCGAAGAGAGGCGGACTTTCGGATAGACAGAAGGAAATATACGACAAAGCCGCTGTTATATGCGAAAGACATACGGCGATGTTCAGGTGCTATTCGGGACGTTACGGTCAGGACGCGTGCTGCGCCTTGGCGACTGAAAATCCGATTCCCGCGCTCAGAAAAGCTTTGGACAAATACAACGCGGCGGAGCAGGGGTCGGAAGAATATTATCTTTGGGAAACCATGACGCTCAGAACGCGGAATATGGTGTTTGACGCTCTCGACGTTCCGATTAAAGCCATGGAGATTGCCAAAGCGGCTTTATACGATTGATGTTACCGTTCTTTAGATAATGGAGAAAAAGAAAATGATAAAAAAAATATCAAAACGAAGATGGATGATTGCGATTCTGCTTGTGGTTATCGCGGCGGTCGCGACGAATATAGCTTTCGCGGAAGGAGAGACGGGAGAAGAGGCTTCGTCTCATTACGGAATGCTTTCTCTGCTGACGCCATTTTTTGCAATCGTATTGTCCTTTATTACCAAGCAGGTAGTACTCTCTCTTGCGACGGCGGTTTTTGTCGGAGCTTTAATCCTTGACGGCGGCAATGTGCTGACCGCTTTTTTGAGGACCTGCGACACTTACATAGTAGGTACTGTTACCGACAGCTGGAACGCGACGCTGCTTGTGTTTATCCTTTCCGTCGGCGGCCTTATCGCCGTAATGAGCAAGATGGGCGGAATGCAGGCTATGGCTTTAGCGATGTCGAAGAAAGCCAAAAACGCAAAAAATTCTCTCATAATAACATGGATAATGGGATTGATAATCTTTTTTGAGGATTATGCCAATTCTCTCGTAGTGGGCCCTACCATGAGACCTGTCACTGACAGAGAAAAGGTATCAAGGGAAAAGCTTTCTTACGTTATAGATTCGACGGCGGGCCCGGTTACCGACCTTGCGCCGATTTCCTCTTGGGTTGCTTATGAAATAGGAATGATAGCAATCGCCTTTTCGTCGGTAGGCTACGACGGCAACGCTTACGGTACTTTTATTCAGACCATACCGTATAGATTTTATAATATATTCGCCATATTCATGGTTCTCATCATAATCATGATGCAGAGAGATTACGGCCCTATGTACAGGGCGGAAAAACGCGCCCGCCTTCAGGGGAAGCTTTATGAGGATAACGCCAAACCGATGATAAGCAAGGAGCTTGACGCGATGAACGTCAAGGAAGGAGCGCCGCTTCGCGTGTGCAACGCGGTTATACCTATCGTGGTATTTACGGTGATAACCATCATAGCCTTGTGGTATACGGGCGGCGGCATGGAAGAGCCTTTTAATTTCACAGGCCTGCAAAACGCACTCGGCAATGCTGATGCCGCTACGAGCATACTGTACTCCGTCATCTTCACTTCGATACTTTCTGTAATAATGGCTGTGGCGCAGAAAATAATGAGCCTCAAGGAATGTATAGACGTATGGCTTAACGGCTGTAAAGAGCTTCTTCTTACGGACACGATATTGGTTTTGGCGTGGGCGTCGGGAACAGTGATGGAAAATTTGGGAACCGGAAATTATATCTCCCATGTAGTAGGCGATTCTATCCCTGCACTTTTGATTCCTTTGGTTTTGTTCTTGGCTTCATGCCTTGTGGCGTTTTCGACCGGAACTTCCTACGGAACGACGGCTATTATGATTCCTATCGCGTTTCCTCTAGCGTGGGGAGTTACAGGTGGAGAAATGGGAGAATTTTGTATAGTGACTATCGCGGCCTGCACCTGCGGCTCGATATTCGGCGATCACTGCTCGCCTATATCTGATACGACAATCATGTCGTCGATGGGCTCGGCGGCCGACCTTATGGATCATGCTAGAACTCAAATCCCTTATGCCGCGGCCGCCGCGATAGTCGCGGGAGTCGTCGGCTTTATTCCTGCCGCGGCCGGCGTATCGCCGATAATCATAATTCCTGTCGGAATTGCTATTCTTGCTCTGCTTGTTAGATTTGTGGGCAAGAGTACGAAAATAGAGGATTTACAGCGCGAAGCTGCCTCGGAAAACAGCTCCGGTTCAGGTTCGGGAGCTTCGACCGTATAAAAAAGTCAGACTTGCGTAAAACAAGCTTAAAAAATATAAATTTATATGTATGTGAAGACCTGCCGGCGGTTATCCGCCGGCAGTAAAAATTGAAATATATCACTGCCATTTCCCGTTGTCTTAAGATATGAAAAAGAAGCTGGTTTCAATAATCTCATACACCGACAATCAGTCGGGCGCCGATATTTCCATGTTATCCATGATTTACAGATTAAAGATGATTTGTTTATTTCGATTTGTCGTTTCTCACTTGTATCTTGTATGCAAAGCTGGCAGAAAAATACATTTAAAAAATGCTTGAACAGCCAATATCCTTATGATATAATAACATTCGTTCGAGTATGAACAAATGGGAAAAAATAAATGATAATGGAAAGAATATGCCCGTCAGATTGGCATGATCAATATATTAAGAGGAGGTGCGGTAGATGTCAAGAAAGTGCGAAATTTGTGGCAAGGGTCAAGTATCAGGAAATGCTGTATCCCATTCCAATAGACATACTAGAAGAAAATGGAACGCTAATATCCAGACTGTAAGAATCGCTGAGGAAAACGGCACAGTAAGAAAAGCTAACGTGTGCACAAAATGTATCAAATCAAATAAAGTGAACCGTGCCATCTAATTTGAGGATTTTGTTGATGAAGGACTGCAAGTTTTGCAGTCCTTTTTTTCATGACTGAAGGCGTTATAAGACCTCATCGCTTTAAAAGCGTTATACCGCAAATTATCAGAATTATTCCAAGGAGGATCAGCCACGCCTTAGGAGGAAGAAAGAAGGCGCATATGGTAACGGCGCCAAAGACCAGCAGAACAAAACCAATGTCCTTTGTTTCTTTATACAAATTAAAACATTTCTTTTTACGAAAATTGTTATTCATGGCGGTCCTCCTTAAAATATAGTATGAAATACGATGTAAATTTGTGCGCGGATATGATAAAATATATTATA
This sequence comes from uncultured Eubacteriales bacterium, assembly GCA_900540145.1. Taxonomy (GTDB): domain Bacteria; phylum Bacillota; class Clostridia; order Peptostreptococcales; family Anaerovoracaceae; genus Fimisoma. Next base: position 3,142 of record UQEW01000060.1, on the reverse strand, counting down.
ATCAGGAGGATATGCAAATGTCACTGAATAGAAGAACAAGGCTGGGAACCGTTACGGTCAACGATAATGTTATAGCGAAGATAATACTTAGAGCTGTAGAAAAGTCTGACGGCAAGCTCTTACTTTCTTCAGAAAGAGGCAGAATCTTGGGCGTAGCCTCAAGAGTAGGTGTAGGAGATATTTTGGGCAATTTTCAGATAGATGAAAAAGAAAACAAATTCTTTATCAAATTTTCAGGCATCATACGATTCGGAAGCAGCATAAAAAATGTTACTGAAACAGTCCTTGATTCAATACAGGAGGAAATGCAGCAGTTCTTTCCGGCACAAGGCGGGGAGATTATTCTTCATATTGTGGGGGTCAAATCTAAACAAATTGCTGAAAGAGATATTGAGGTGAAAAGAGAGTATGAAGCTGCAAGATAAAGTCAGCAAAATAAAAGGGGTAGGAGAAAAGAAAGCTGCGCTGTTAAAAAATTTAAAAATAGAAACAGTAGAAGATTTGCTTCGCTTTTTTCCACGAAGGTATGAGGATAGACGCAGCATAACAACCATAATGGAAGCGTCAGAAGATAAAGAAGTGCTGGTATGCGGAAAGCTCATATCAAAGAAACAAGGGTCCAATATATACGGTAGAAAAACGCCTCTCAGGCTGACTGTTCAGGACAATTCAGCCAACCTTGAAGTGGTTTTTTTTAACAGCAGATACATTTCGGGATTGTTTGAACTGGGAAAAGAATATACCTTTTATGGAAAAATAAATATTAAATCCGGCCGAAGACAGATGGTGCATCCCGAATTCCATAAAAAAGGTGAAAAAGATGATGTAAGAGGCATTTTCCCTATCTATCCTTTGACAGAAGGTCTTACTCAACAGACCTTAAGAAAGCTGCAGAGAGAGGTTATAGCTGCAGCGGATCAAATTACAGAATGGCTGCCGGAACCGATAGTAAAGAAATATAATTTGTGCAGCCCGTCATATGCCGTTAGAATGATACATTTTCCGGAAGACGAGCGGCAGATACGAGAAGCCAGATACAGGATGGTGTTTGAAGAACTTCTCATATTAGAGACCGGGTTATTATACATAAAACAGGGAAGAAGTAAAGCGAATCAAGGGATATCTGTAGATTTAAATATATCGGTCAGCGATTTTGTAAATAAACTTCCTTTTAAACTTACTCAAGGGCAGCAGAGAGTATGGGAGGAAATACAAAGAGATATGGCGTCATATTTGCCTATGAACAGGCTGGTACAAGGCGATGTGGGTTCAGGCAAGACTGCCGTAGCTGAATTAGCCATGTACAAGACAGTTAAAGCCGGTTTTCAGGCAGCGATGATGGCGCCTACAGAACTTTTGGCTAAGCAACATTTTGCCTCTCTGAGCCGCGATTTTGAGGCTTTCGGAGTAAAGATAGACCTTTTGTGCAGCAGTATGAAAGCTAAAGAAAAAGAGCAGGTGTTGAAAAGCCTCCAAACAGGAGAGACAAACATTATAGTAGGAACTCATGCTATTATTCAGCCGTCAGTGGTTTTTAAATCTTTGGGATTGGTCATAACTGACGAGCAGCATCGCTTTGGGGTTAATCAAAGAACTTTGCTGGCAGAAAAAGGAAATAATCCAAATATATTGGTAATGACTGCTACGCCTATACCCAGGACATTGGCTGTTATTTTATATGGAGATTTGGACATATCAGTCATTGATACTATGCCTGAAGGCAGAAAACCTATAAGAACTTTTTTGAGAGATGACAAGGCTAGAGATAATATATATGATTTCGCAGAGGGGCAGATAAAAGAAGGAAGACAGTGTTATGTGGTAGCACCACTTATAGAAGAATCAAAGACTATGGATATAAAGTCGGCCCAGGAGCTTTATGAAGAAATTTCTACTAAACATCCGTCTATTAAAGTAGGCATAGTTCATGGCGCCATGAAACAGGAAGAAAAAGACAAGGTGATGGAGGATTTTGCATCTGGAGATATAGATTTGCTGGTTTCTACAGTAGTAATTGAAGTTGGCATCAATGTACCCAATGCTACAGTTATGGTTATAGAAAATTGTGAAAGATTTGGCCTTGCCCAGCTTCATCAGCTAAGAGGAAGAGTAGGAAGAGGAAAGTACCAGTCATATTGCATACTTGTATGCGGTCATGATAGTCAAGTAGCCAATCAGAGAAATGAAATAATGATAAATACCGAGGATGGATTTATTATTGCTGAAGAAGATTTAAAATTGAGGGGACCGGGAGAAATATTCGGAACAAGACAACATGGACTTCCTGAGCTTAATATAAGCGATCTTATTCGCCATGCAGATATATTAGAACAGGTTAAGAATGTTGCTGCAGGTATTTTAGAAGAAGATCCGGAACTTTTGAAAAATAAAGTTCTCAGAAAACAAGTGAAAAAAATGTTCGGAGAAAATATACAACTGAACTTATAGTAGATTTCGGCATATTATATATTGTAGGCTGCCTGTATCGGCAGCAGGAGGATATGATATGCTAGATTTGATTTTAGAAAATCTTACAGATATAGGTTATGCCGCTATATTGTTAGCTATAGTTTGGCTTGCCAATTTCCTTTTGGATATTTATTATAATATAAAAATCGTACACCGTTGTTGGAACTGCAAATGCATGTACGATGATATTATTAAGTTTTTTGCTGTTTGCGCAGGGGTTACGCTACTTACTATAGCTATAAGCGCTTTTCCTAGGTTTATTTCTATGGTGGGTCTGACAGTTCCAGAAGAGTATATAGACGTAATGTCTGTACTTTCTATAGTTGCTTTGTTCGCTAAAGGTATATATGAATATACTGCCAGCGCAGTAAGAAAACTCAGCGGCATATTGAAAGATGGCCTTGATGACAAAAAACAGTGATGGATATACAAAATCTATTGAAATGTTCAATAGATTTTACTTTCGCATAGTATTTGTCTATTTGTTTTGGCATTTATTTTCTAAAAGATATATAATATATTTAAAAATACGGAGGACAAATAAAGATGGCAACAATTGAAGTTAACGCTCTTGGAGAGCAGTGCCCGATACCAGTAGTAAAAACTACAAAAGCTCTTAAAGAAATGACAGAAGCGGGTATAGTTGAAGTTCATGTTGATAATGAAGTAGCAG
>UQEW01000059.1 GCA_900540145.1 uncultured Eubacteriales bacterium | reverse complement strand
AGGTGCTTGTGTCCGAACGGGTGTACGGGTTCGAGTCCCGTTGGCCGCACCATATTTAATAACATTTTTAATGCGAAAACAGCCTTCCCTGCAGGAAGGCTGTTTTCGTATCTTTTGACAACCTTATGCGCCATATTACAACTTTTTTAATCAATATAAATTTCATGTTTTATATCTTGACTTATTGTATGCTTCTCTGTATAATGAATCTCAAATTACAAAAAAGAAAGGGATTAAAAAACCTGCCATGGACGACGCCGACAGTAGCGACGCTGACCGAAGTAATACTAATTGTAAACTGAATATACGTTTATATATAGGCATAACCTACGTCTTACTTTTAGACAGTAGGCTATGTCTTTTTGCATTTTACTATTCCCCGTCGAAAGGCGGTCAGAATATAAATTAATCAAAGAAAGGGGTGATTGATCCATTATGGATCGACACAAGCAGAAGCCTTGGCACGCACTGAAACTTACGGAGGTTTATCAATTTTTACATACCTCAGATGAAGGATTAAGTGATGCTGAGGCTGCCGACAGGCTAAAAAAATATGGGCGCAATGAATTACGCTCAAAACCACCAAAAACCATTCTGCAAATGCTAAAAGCACAGATCATTGATCCGATGATACTTATTCTCATCGGCGCAGCTGCTTTTTCAGCAATTTTGCAAGAATGGACAGAAGCAACAGTAATCTTTATCATTGTAATCGTCAACGCTGTCATTGGTATTGTGCAGGAAAAGAAAGCACAATCTTCTCTTGAGGCGCTCCGAAGCATGAGTGTCCCAACAGCCAGAGTTCTGCGCCAGGGAGACGAAAGCGTTATTTCTGCCAGTGAATTGGTATTGGGCGATATCGTTATGCTTAGCGACGGCGATATGGTGCCGGCAGACTTACGCTTGATAGATTCTGCTAATCTGAAAGTACAAGAGGCATCTTTAACAGGTGAATCTATTTCTTCTGAAAAAGAAGCAGAATCCATACTTCCGGAAGACTGCCCACTGGGCGACCGCATTAACATGGCATACACTTCCTCAATCGTAACATACGGGCGTGCAATTGGTGTTGTAATTGCCACCGGTATGGATACCGAAGTAGGTAACATCGCCGGTATGCTGGATAGTCAAGATGATACAGATACGCCTTTAAAGAGGAAACTGAACGCAGTAGGCAAAGCTCTGACAATTGTCGGACTTATTATCTGCGTACTGATATTTGCCATCGGCGCCTTTTACCAGCGCCCGCTGATCCCTCAGTTCCTTGTCGCTATTTCATTGGCCATTTCCATCATTCCAGAAGGTCTTCCTGCTACAGCTACGATTGTAATGGCTCTAGGGGTACAGCGCATGGCAAAGAAAAACGCTCTTATTCGAAAATTGCCTGCAGTAGAAACCCTGGGCAGCGCTACCGTCATTTGCTCCGATAAAACCGGTACTCTTACACTTAATAAAATGACAGTAACGCACATTGCAGTCAACGGGGATTTCGAAAACGGTACGGCAACTCCAATTAGAAACGCTGCCGCCCAGCATCCTGCGGTATATAAAGAATTGGTCTATGCAGCGGCTCTTTGCAATGACGCCAGCCTTGACCCGGATAGAAAAGGAGAAATCATCGGCGACCCAACAGAAGGCGCATTAATCTATATGGCGCATGAGTTTGATATCGACCATGAGGACCTTGAGGATAAACACCCACGCTTTTTTGAGCAGCCTTTCGATTCCGGCAGAAAGAGAATGACCACTGTTCATCGCATCAATGAAAAGTGGATTGCATATACCAAGGGAGCAGTGGATGAAATGCTGCCTCTGTGTACCCACATTTTGACTTCAGAGGGCGTGCGTCCCATTACGGAATCTGACAAAAGAAACATTGCAAAGCTCTGTCTGTCTATGTCAGAAAAGGCTTTGCGTGTGCTTGGCTTCGCTATGCGTACCATCACGGAACTTCCCACAGATGATGAGAATCTGGAATTCAATATGACTTTTATAGGTGCGACAGGAATGATAGACCCTCCTCGAAAAGAAGTAGCCGAATCTGTGAGCATCTGTCGTCAAGCGGGAATCCGAACGATTATGATTACCGGTGACCACAAGGTTACAGCCCTTGCCATTGCGAAAGAATTGGATATTTACCGAGAAGGCAATACCGTCATATCCGGCGATGAACTGGATGTGATGACGGATGACGAATTAGACACCGCTGTTAAGACAACGACTGTATTCGCTCGCGTATCCCCTGCAGATAAATTACGTATCATTCAGAGTTTAAAACGTACCGGCGAAGTAGCAGCCATGACCGGAGATGGAGTCAACGACTCTCCCGCCCTGAAAGCAGCGGACATTGGTATCGCAATGGGTATCAACGGTACAGATGTGGCAAAAGATGCCGCAGACATGATATTGCTGGATGATAGTTTTACCACCATCGCTTACGCCATTAAAGAAGGCCGCCGCGTTTACCGCAACATCCAAAAAGTAATTCAATTCCTTTTAGTTGGTAATATAGCGGAAATCCTAACCTTACTTGTGGCAACCCTGTTTAACTGGGAGGCCCCTCTTCTGGCCGTTCATATTTTGTGGGTAAACCTCGCCACAGCTACTTTACCTGCCCTTGCACTGGGTGTTGATCCGGCCAGCAAGAATATTATGAAACATAACCCGGTAAAATCAGGCACTTTATTTGAGAAAGATTTAATACGCCGAGTTATTACACAAGGTATCTTTGTTGCAGCCATTACCATCTGTGCCTATTGGATTGGTGCAAACATGAGCGGTCATTTGTCCGGTCAAACGATGGCCTTCTGTGTACTGGCTTTTTCGCAGATGCTTCGCGCATTTAACCAGCGCTCCAATACAGAGCCTATCTGGGTGCGGGCAGAGGGAATCAATCCATGGCTGATTCTCTCCTTTGTGTTCTCCGCGCTTTTGATGGCCTGTATCCTGTTTGTCCCAGCGCTGCAAAGCATATTCCATTTGACTATGCTGAATGGTACACAATGGATGTTCGTCGTGGGGTTATCTTTTATGTCAATCCTACAGGTGGAAATCGTGAAAGCGTTTGAAAAAAATATCCATAAATAAGCATAGGCTGCCTCTGATTTTTTGAGGCAGCCTTTTTTCTAAAATTCAAATACAACTTTAAAATATAACAAAATATTAAAATTCTTTCAGCTATTCTATCCGAGAGAGGTCAGATATTGCTTTCTACCCTCTTCATACAGATTCTTTCCTTGGCTGTCTATAATCACTACTGCAGGCAAATCCACCACTTCCAGCCGTCTTATGGCTTCAGCCCCAAGGTCTTCATATACCACAATTTCCGCTTTTTTAATACACTGGGACAAAAGAGCGCCTGCACCGCCTATGGCTCCAAAATACACAGCTTTGTTTCGTATCATAGAATCTATAACTTCCTGAGAACGCTTTCCTTTACCTATCATGCCTCGAAGGCCCAGATCCAATAATGCCGGCGCATACGAATCCATCCTGTAACTGGTAGTAGGACCGGCAGAGCCTATAACCTGCCCCGGCTTGGCCGGCGCAGGTCCCACATAATACATGATTCCATCCTTGACATCTATAGGCAATTCTTTTCCCTCATCCAAAAGTTCAATCAGCCTTTTATGAGCCGCATCCCTGGCCGTATATATTACTCCGCTTATCAGTACGTTATCACCGCACTTAAGTTCTTCGGCCTTCTGACACGTAAAAGGGACAGTTATCTTTTTGACAACAGCATTGCCTGCTTCTTGCTTATTGACCATATCCATCGACTTTACCATATCTGCTATCTCCGGCCTCCTCTTACAAAGTAATGCTTTTATGTCTTGTTACATGACAATTTATGTTTACTGCACACGGCAAACCTGCAATATGGGTAGGCATTGTCTCTATATTAACTGCTAAAGCCGTAGTGCGTCCTCCGAAGCCTTGAGGACCTATTCCAAGAGCATTTATCTTGCAAAGCAATTCTGCTTCTAACGCACTGTAAAAGCCATCTTTATTAGGCTCATCAAGAGGTCTGAGCAAAGCTTTTTTAGCCAGTAAAGCCGACTTGTCAAAAGTTCCCCCTATGCCTACTCCTACCACTACAGGCGGACAAGGATTAGGGCCTGCCTCTTCTACTACGCGCAAGACGAAATCCTTTACACCTTCTATTCCATCGGAAGGTTTCAGCATCTTTATCTGGCTCATATTCTCGCTGCCAAAGCCTTTTGGCGCTACAGTTATCTTCAGACTGTCTCCTGGTACCATGTCGAAATAAAGCATTGCAGGAGTATTATCTCCTGTATTAACTCTGCGCAAAGGGTCCGCTACACATGATTTTCGCAGATATCCCTCAGCATAACCCTGTCTTACCCCTTCATCCACTGCTTCTTTAATATTGCCTTCTATGTGTAAGTCTTGTCCTATTTCCAAAAAAACGCACGCAAGACCCGTATCTTGACATATCGGCATTTTTTCACAAGATGCGATGCGATAATTTTCTTCCAGCTTTTTTAATATATCCTTCGCTATGGGAAAAGTTTCCTCATCGCAGCTTTTTTTAATGATATCTTGCACGTCCTCAGGCAGATAACAGTTGGCTTCTATGCACAAATTCTTTACTGCTGACGTTATCTGTTGAGCTTTTACTGTTTTCATACTGCACCTCTTTTACGGCACGCCCGTCAACGCCGCACTTTAGCGCTGCCTTACTTAATACTGATTTAGTCCTGTGCCTTTTAGTACTGTTCTTTTATTTCTCCGTTTTTAAACGCTTCTACCAGTTCCTTAAGATCTTCCACCTTCTCTACCAGTTCAGTTCCCTGGTCAGTGTCAATTATGAGAAGTCTCTCAGTCATGGTTTCCACTGTCTTCATCACAGGAGAATGGAATTCTTGAGTGCCATCCGGCTGCAACGGAGAATAAGGCTTGTGCTCAGCTAGAGCCATAAACCTCGAATTGAAGATAAACGTATATCCGGCAATACCTGTCTGTTTTTGATATGCTTTCGATATGCCGCCATCTATGACATATAAAAGGCCTCCGCCTTTTATAGGCGATTCTCCGTCTTTTATCTTGACAGGTACATGACCGTTAAGTATCTTGGCCTTGCTAGGGTCAAGATCAAATTCGCGTATAATCTTCTCGCAGATTTCTCTCTTATGTATCAATTTATAATATGGCCTCGTATATTCTTTATGAGTAGATTTATCTGCTATAAATAGTCTCTCAAAAGTAGTCATCTTTTCCTTACCGAAAAGCGGTGAATCTCCTCCCAGCCATAAATACCACATCAAATCGCCTGAATATCCTGACTCATCGGACTTGTGAGGAGAATAATACGCCTTTCGCACCTGATCATCCAGATAGTCCATCAGAGCCTTTCCCTTAAGTTTAACGCCGTTAAGCTCTACCTCTTGGAATTCTCCCTCTTCATTTAGCGGAATACATCCATGGTACAGAAGATTGCCATTTATCCTAGTATAAAGAGCACCGTGGCTATAGAGGAATTTGATATGGCTTTGAAGTTTCTCCGAATTGACGAAAGAAGCTGAAAGCGCTCTCATAACTTCTTTCTCTTCAGCTGTCAATTCATACGGGTTCTGAGGATCCAGCGTCGGAAAGTTGGTGTCGCGAAGAGGCCACTTGACGCCTTCCACTTCTACGGTACCTTCTTCAAGGTTTATCTTATCTAAAAGGAGACGCTTCTCCAATTTGTATTCCGGATGGTCTTTAATCCTCTGGCCTTCTATCTTAAATTGGCATATGGCGATAGCTTTGTGCATTTTTGCAGCCAAATCTTCCGGCACAGGGTCAAACTCGTTTCTATCCAGCATATGAGGCTTGAAGAACTGACATGGGTCGTCTCCATATACTTTTTCTGCAAAAGTGGAAAGAGGTCTCAGATTGATTCCGTATCCCACTTCTAACATATCAAAATTATTATAGCTTATGTTCATACGAAGGAGGTTTGCAATGCATGCCCAGTTTCCGGTCGCCGCACCCATCCACACTATGTCGTGATTTCCCCACTGAAAATCTACGTCATGAAAATCCATCAAAAAGTCCATTATGGCATCTGGGTGAGCTCCTCTATCAAAGATGTCTCCTATGATGTGAAGCTTATCTACAGCCAGGCGGCTGATGGCTTCGGTTAGCTCGATTATGTAAGTTTCAGCCAAACCGCATTCTATGACTGAATTGATGATCTCACTGTAATAATAAGCTCTATTGGCTTCATCGTCAGCATGCAGCAGCTCATCTATACTGTAATCCATGTATTTAGGAAGTCTCTTTCTCACACGGGAACGTGTATATTTGGTAGAAACAGACTTACATATCGTTATAAGGCGATAGATGGCGGTGGCGCACCAATCGTCAAAATTTCTTTCGCTTTTTTTGCGTCTGGCTATCTCAGCCTCAGCATTATATATCAAAGCAGCCAAATCGTCCCTGTCCTTTTCACTCAGAATAGAACCGTAGTGCTCGTCTATCTTCATCTTGATAGTGCCTGAAGCGCTCTTCAGCATGTGGATAAATGCTTCGTGTTCGCCGTGCAAGTCGCTTAAAAAATATTCCGTACCCTTTGGCAAAGCCAAAATAGCTTTCAAATTTATGATCTCTGCCGAAGCAGCTTTAATATTAGGATAATCCTTCGCCAAACGGGTCAAGTATTTAATATCTGCCATATTTTTTCCTTTCTTGCAGGATATTCATTAATCGCCAAACCCTGCATTACCTTTTTATAATACAATATAGCACACAACAAAATCAAGGCTTATTATAGCTGTAATGAGGCAGCCCATTTTCCGTTCGAAGCTCTGCAAATATTATCTAATATACTTTCGTTCCCGTATAATAGTGTTCCAATATTTCCTTATAATCGCTGCCTTCTTCTGCCATTCCGTCAGCCCCGTATTGGCTCATCCCCACGCCGTGACCAAATCCATCTGAAGTGAATGTGATTTCGGTTCCATCCTGGCTGAAACTTATGGAAAAAAGCGCAGAGCTTAGGCCCAATGCATTTCTAATCTCAGTACCTTTAAAGGTTGCTTCTCCTACCTGCATTTCTGCTACCCTTCCTCCAGAAGTGTGCGAAATTATTTCTATATTATCCTTTGTGAACTGACCCGTTGTCTTGTTGGGATACGCTCCATTCAAAGCAGTTTTTAACTGGTCAAGGGAAAAAGTCTTTTCTTCATTTTGATGGCTGGCATTTTCTTCATATGGACTCGATACGCTGACAAGATAAGGGTACGCACCTGAGAAAACATCTTCTGAGTTTTCCGTTTGTCCCCCGCTGGAGCTAAAAAAAAGAGGCTGCGTTACCAGTTCTCCTTCATAATACAGAAGCTGTCCTTCTGTCGCTTTGCAAGCTTTTTTAATCTTTTTCATCCCTTCTGCCTCCCATCCCTTTTCATGTATTTCAATCAATTTTTCTTCACTTTTATATGCTTGGCAGTGGGTAGTATCGCACAAAGGGGCATCAGGATGGGATTCCGGTTTTTTATCTTCATATTTTAATATCTTGGCCATTGCATAAGTCCTTGCTGCTACCGACTGAGCTTTCAAAGCTTCTTCCTCAAATTCCGATGGCATTTCGCTGGCCGTTACGCATGTGATGTATTCCTCAAAATCCAATTCCTGTACCTTTTCATCTTCTGATATCCATACCTTTACCGTCTTAGGCGTATCTATCCTATCTGTAAAAATTTCCTCTTCAGACCTTTCTCCGTCTCCTCCAAAAAAAATCCCTAAAATCAACGGGATTCCTACAAGAAAAAAGATGGCGATAAATAATGCCGGTATAATTTTTTTCATCTTTCGCCTCCTATAGTCTTTCGCCTCCTCATACCTACATTATATGAAAAAAGCGGTGAATTATCACCGCTCAATCATCTAACTTTGTAATTATTGCCCCCAACTGGGCAAATTTCTCTATAAACTTTTCATATCCTCTTTCAATATGATAGATATCAGAAATCTCTGTACTTCCTTCTGCCACCAATCCTGCCAGTACCATCGCGGCTCCGGCTCTTAGGTCTGTGGCAATAACGTTACATCCTCTAAGGTTAGCATTTCCTTTTATTACAGCTCTGTTTCCTGCTGTCTCTATACTTGCTCCCATTTTCCCCAATTGTGATACATGCATGAAACGATTTTCAAATACGGTCTCTATTACCGTACTGGTCCCCTCCACTGTGGTCAAATAAGCCATAAATGGCGATTGTATATCTGTTGGGAATCCCGGATAGGGAAGAGTTTTTATATCTGTGGCTATATGCGGTCCCAAATCACCTCTCACTGTAATATCTTCATCCCCTGCTTCTATTCTGACTCCACATTCGCGAAGCTTAGCTATGATTGGCTTCAGATGGTCAGGCTCAACATTACATATGTGGACTGCGCCTCTTGTGATAGCTGCCGCCAGCATAAATGTTCCTGCTTCTATCCTATCAGGAATAACCGTATGCTTTGCTCCATGAAGTTTTTTTACACCTTCTATCCTAATGGTGTCCGTTCCGGCACCTTTGATCTTTGCTCCCATCTTATTTAAAAAGTTGGCTAAATCAACTATCTCAGGTTCTTCCGCAGCATTTTCTATATAGGTAGTGCCTTCTGCAAGCACAGCTGCCATCATTATGTTTTCTGTAGCTCCTACACTGGGAAAGTCCAAATATATCTGATCTCCTATCAGACCTTGGCCCCCTGCAACAGCTTCAACATAATCGTTATTTTCGCTTTTGCTTATTACAGCTCCCAATATTTCAAAGCCTTTAAGGTGCAGTTCTATAGGTCTGGCACCTATGGCACACCCTCCGGGAAGAGGGATCCTCACTCTTCCCTTTCGGGCTAATAGCGGACCCATTACAAGTATAGATGCTCTCATTTTACTTACAAGGTCCTTATTAAGTTCTGTAGATTTTATGTCCTCTGTTTTTATGGAAAGAGCATTTTCTCCTATTTCACTTATTTCCGATCCCAAAGATGAAAGGATTTCCTTCATCAAGCTGACATCCCTTAAGTGCGGAACAGCATCTATGACGCACTCATCATCAGAAAGCAATGCTGCCGCCATAAGTGGCAATACTGCATTTTTCGCACCACTAATATGAACCTCTCCTTTCAGAGGGCCGCTCTGTTCTACAATATACTTTGCCAATTCAAAAGCCTCCGCAGACTATAATTTTTTCATCTCTTCAATACATGATTTGCATACATTTTTGCCATGAACAGATACAACATCTTTCACATTGCCGCAAAATATGCATGCAGGTTCATATTTTTTCAGCATTATATACTCGCCGTCTACAAACACTTCCAAAGAGTCCTCAGTCTTTATCCCCAAATTTCTTCTCAGTTCCACCGGAATTACTACTCTGCCCAATGGATCTACCGGTCTGACAATTCCTGTTGCTTTCATTTTTACGTCCTCCTTCTATCTCTTTAATATTATTTATCTTTATTAGTCGGTTTTCTTACAATGCCAGCAAAACTCGAAACCGCGTTAATAATATTTGTTATTGCAGCTACGATACTTTGATTTCCCTTCATTGAATTTACAACCGTTCCAACCGATTCACCTACTGCATCCACCATCTTGTCCACCTTTTGAGCCTTATCTGATGCAATGCCGGACACCACTTTTGTATCGTCTAATACCGAATTGACTTTGTTTAAAGTGGTCATGGTTTTCCTTATAAGTGCAATCAGATATATCAATAAAACAATGACGAGCGCCGCAATTATGGTGAGCAGCACCCCTTCCCATGTAATAGTTACTGTCATATAATACCTCCCTATTGGCATACTCTTTTTATTATACCTCAAAAATAGAAATTGCTTCAACATTTTTTTGAGGTTTACGCATACATTTTATTACAGCGAAAGGAGACTCCTATAATGATGAATTTAATCTGGGCATCAATTTTTATTGCCTCATTTATTTATGCTTGTTTTGCCGGCACTCTCAGCGACCTAAACGATGCTCTTACGCAAGGCTCTACCGAAGCTGTAGAATTTATCATTGGTCTTGCAGGTATAATGGCTATGTGGAGCGGTTTGATGGAAATCGCAGAGAGAACAGGTCTTATAAATAAACTTTCTAAAATGCTTCTTCCGTTGACCAGGCTTTTATTTCCCTCTCAAAGGGACCCGGAAACGTTGTCTTCCATTATAATGAGTTTTATGGCAAATATATTCGGAGCAGGCAACAGCTCTACTGTATTTGCTCTGCGCACCATGGAAAAACTGGATGAGGATAACAGACACAGTCCTATAGCCAGCAATGACATGTGTACTTTCGCTGTAGTAAACATGGCCTTTGCTCCTATCTTTCCCATTATGGCCATACAAATACGCAGTGACCTTGGTTCTTCTGAGCCATATTCGATAGTTATTCCGTCAATAATAACAGCCGCCATAACCATAATCGTTTCTGTTCTTGCCTGCAAGTTCTTTGAGAGGAGAAATTAAATGACTCAAGTTTTTACTTTTTTATCTGTCGGATTTCTTCCAATAATGAGTGCATTAATAATAGGCTATGGATTGTGGAAACACGCACCTATATATGACTATTTCATCGAAGGCGCAAAAAACGGTCTAAAGACTGCCGTTGAAATCCTTCCCTTTCTCATAGGCATATTTATAGCCATAAACAGCCTTACTTCATCAGGAATCCTCAACTTGATAGATATATTGCTTGCTCCTGTCCTCACCGTGTTGGATGTGCCTGCACAGCTGCTCCCTCTCATGTTTTTGAGGGCTATCTCAGGAAGCGGTTCCTTGATAATATTGCAAGATATATTGGAGAACGTGGGTCCTGACTCATATGCCGGACGAGTCGCTTGTGTGATGACCGGAGGATGCGAAACCATAATCTATGTCCTGGCACTTTACTTTGGTGTCACAAAAGTAAAGCAAATGAGGCACGCCTTAAAAGGCGGCCTCATAGGTTACATAACCGGCATTATCGTATCTATTATAATATGCAAATTTATATAGCCCTTTATTTTCTTTCATATGCGCTCAATACTTCACGTGTATACTGTCCTCTTTCATCATACACCCACAAAGGATTCAAAAGCCGAAGTTCTCTGCCTCCGTCTTTAACCATATGCACCAAGATAAGGTTGGCAGCGCTGTCCCTTTTAGGACTTATAAACTGCAGCTCCTTAGGCTCCAGTTTGCATTCTCTTCCAAAGCAACATATGTCTGCAAGACGAGACGGTCTGTGTATCATAAAAAGCTCTCCCTTAGGCTTAAGTAAGTAAGCCGCGCATGTCAAAAAATCCATAAGACCTGCTGTAATTTCATGCCTTGCGATTGTTTTGGGAACATTGCTGTTCTTGAGTCCTCCTCCGTTTTCAAAATAAGGAGGGTTGGTTACAACGATGTCGGCCTTGCCTTTAAGATCATGCCCCCAAGTTTTTCCTACATTGCTTATATCATCGTTTATAAACGATATGATGTTTTCAAGACTGTTAAGCTTTGCATTTCGACAAGCTCTGCCGTAAGAATCCTGTTGGATCTCTACACCGTATATTTTATCACAAATAAGCTTATGGCTAATTATCAATGGAATTATCCCAGTTCCTGTCCCCAAATCCACAATAACATCAGTGGGTCCTTTATGTCTTTGAGCAGCAAAATCCGCCAGCATAACAGCGTCTATCCCGTAACAAAATTCTTCAGGTTTTTGGATTAGCTTAAGTCCCCCAAACCCTATGTCATCTATCCGTTCTCCTGCAAGCAGGTTTCTTTCCTCTGAAACGTCCACGATACTAATCAAATCAATCCTTTATGAGTTCTTCTATTTCTTTTATCGTATCCTCGTCAACGCCCTCGAATATGTTCATATTCTTATTGTCCTTGCGCTTCTCAATACGTTTTATCTCCTGTTTTTTATAGATACTGATATCATCTGAAAGCCTTTCTTCCTGCTCTTCCGCCGCTTCCTCGCCTTTTTTGCCCTTAGGCTTTTCATCCACATAAAGTCTCACTTTCACTGTACCTTCAAGCAGATTGGTATCAGTTACTTTGCCTAAGCCATCAGGAGTTTTTATTTTTTCACCCACATCAGGCATGCCTTTTCTAAGTTCCATATAAATGTCGTTTTCATATTTGAGACAACACATCAGCCTTCCGCATATGCCGGAAATTTTTGATGGGTTAAGGGATAAATTCTGGACCTTTGCCATCTTTATAGACACCGGCTCAAAATCAGAAAGCCAGCTATGGCAGCACAAAGCCCTGCCGCAGCTTCCTATCCCTCCCAGCATTTTAGCTTCATCTCTGACGCCTATCTGTCTCAGCTCTATACGCATCTTAAATACTCCGGCCAGATCTTTGACCAGCTCTCTAAAGTCAACTCTTCCGTCAGCAGTAAAATAAAACACTATTTTGCTGTTGTCAAAAGTATATTCCACATCTATAAGTTTCATTACAAGGCCATGTTTATCAACCTTTTCTTGACACAGCTTCATAGCACGTTCTTTTTTCTTCACATTTTCAATATGCTGTTTCTTATCATCTTCATCTGCTATTCTGATGATTTTCTTTAAAGGAGCAACTATATCGCTCTCTTCTACTTCAGCAATATCCATAGTAACGGTTCCGAATTCCATTCCTCTTGCTGTTTCTACTATGACATTATCGCCTGTTTTAACCTCTATCTGGTCAGGATCAAAATAATATACTTTTCCGGCGGTCTTAAATCTCACGCCAGCAACTTTTACCATCCCGTTCCTCCAATTTTTATTATTAGATTTTTAATAGCGTATTGATAATTTACTTTAGCAAGTAAATCTCGCCTAGCCTCTTCTAAAAGCTCAACGGCTCTGATTATTTCATCTTTTCTGTATGTCCTATGTCTATCATCCAGACCTACCAACAATCTCTCATATATTCTTTCCAAACCGTCAAGAAGCGAAAAAGCCTCTTCTCGGCTCTTAACCTGTGAAGACAACATCTGCTTTATGTCAACAAAGCGTTTTTCTTCCAGAAGGGCTTGAAAAAGCAATTCTGCTGCTTTCGCACCTGGCATTTCTTCCGGCGCTTTTTCTGTATCTTCTAATCTATACATGATACATCTGGACTTTATAGTATCCAAAAGATTTTCCCTATTTTCGGAAAGAAGCATTATCACCGTACCTTCAAAAGGCTCTTCAAGAGTTTTTAGAAGCCTGTTTTGCGCTCTTACCGTCAATGTATCAGCATCTTTTATGACAGCGATATTTCTGTCGCCCATGGGTTTTCTCTTAAGTTTTTCCTGAAGTTTTTCGATTTGCTCGTCTTTTACGGACATGCCGTCAGATTCTACAATATGCAAATCTTCATAATTCCCATGCTCTATTTTACGGCAATTGGCGCATTCATCACAACCTATTCCAGGCTTATTCATACAAACTATAGCTTTACAGAATTCCTTTGCAAAATTTTCTTTGTCTGAAAGGCTGTCGCCCTCAATAATATAAGCATGAAACAGCATTCCGCTTTTTATGCTTTCACTGATCTTTTCTGTAAGCTTTTTATTTGCCCGATACTTGTCCAATGACACCCTTTAACACATCCTCCAGCTTCTTATAAATATCCAGCTTAACTTCCTCAATACTGCGGCTCGCATCTATTCCGACAATCCTGTCGGGATAAAGTTTTTCAAGTTCCATATACCCTTCAAAAGTTCTTATGTGAAAATCATCTTGTTCACGTTCCAGCCGATCCTGCTGTTCGGCTTTGATCCGCCTTCTTCCAACTCTCGGGTCCATTTCCATCAAAAAAGTCACATCGGGCATGCATCCATCTATTGCATAATCATTAATTATTTTAACCGGTTCTCCCAATCCTCTGCCATATCCCTGATACGCAATGCTGGAGTCAACGAACCTGTCACAAATAACTATTTTTCCTTCAGCCAGCGCCGGCTTGATGACCTGAGCCACATGCTGAGCCCTGGCAGCCGCATACAGCAAAGCCTCAGTCATGTCGCACATCTCCGTCAGCTCTTTATCTAAAATAATTTTTCTAAGCTTCTCACCTATCTGAGTTCCTCCAGGTTCCCTTGTAAAAATAATATCTATCCCTTTATCTTGAAAAAAGCTTTTTATATTTTCAATCTGAGTAGATTTCCCTGAGCCATCAGACCCTTCAATAGAAATGAACAAACCCTTCTTCATTATTAAATATGCTCCCGTATTGTATATGCTTACATATTGATAGACCAAAATACGTTGCCGAAAATTATTAAGCAAATCACTTTCTGCTTATCTGCTCTACCAGCTTTTTAAGAAAAAAATAACTCACTGCCGCAAGAGGAATACATATAAGAATCGCAAACATTATTTTTATTGCAGTCACGTTCCCCCTCCTTTTTGCAGTCTCCGACCATAAACTTAAAATACGTATAATATTATATCATATCGCCTGGTGGAAATAAAGAGTTGCTTTTATGCGGTTTGATAATTTGCGGTTCGATATTCGTGTTTACAAAAAAACGAGCTCAATCAATGAGCTCGTTTAAAATAAAAACCGGCAACGACCTACTTTCCCAGGCAGCTTCCCGCCAAGTATCATCGG
>UQEW01000058.1 GCA_900540145.1 uncultured Eubacteriales bacterium | reverse complement strand
TTTTTGCCCCACGATTTTAAACAAAAAATACAATATCGTGGGTTTTTGCTTTTTTTGTTGCACTTGTATCGTAAACCTAAGAATTTTGATTTTTTGTCAGCAGTTCATTGCCCTGCACACCGCCTCAAATAACCGCGCATGCTCTTGGCATGCTGACGGAGGGGGTTTGTCTACAGTCTGACCGCTCTAAGCCCTAAGGCTGAGAGCGGTTTTTGCGGCAGCCGGAAAATATTATTTTATAATAAATGAGAAGAATAATGTCGAACTTTGTCTAATTTATCTAAATATGTCGAATGTCCGTGAAAAAACTCAAGACTTGGCAGTGGTACAATAAAGAATGTAAAATAATGCTAAATGCAAAGGGAGGATTATAGAATACTATGGAAGGATACATATCTGTAATCACAAAGAGATATAGCTGCAGGGTTAAGATAGACGATATAGTGTATATACAACAGCAACAGAAAAAGCTGACAATAGTGACAGATCATGAAGTTTATTCTTATTATGAGAGGATGGAGAACGTTGTTGAACATCTGGACAAAAGGTTTTTTCAAATAATGAAAAAGCTGGTGGTAAATCTGGATAAGATACAGATGGTCAGAGAGCAGCAGATTCACTTCCAAAACGGAGAAGACATATATTTGGGCAAAGATAATTACGTTAAAACTAAGCAGATATACACAGCTCACCTCAGGGGGCTGATTTGACGGTACCTGCTGATTCCACAATTGCATTCACATATATAATTATATAATTAAGGCATTTTTAAGAATTTTATTGAGTTTTTCTTAACTGGGGGTTATTATACTTCTGGCATAAATATAATTGCAAGGCGCAGCGGACATAGTTTCAAGCTGCAGAAAAAACATACAGCGGAAAGGATTAAACAAGATGAACAGTGAACACATTTTAGGAGAGACTATTCTGATAGTAGATGACAACAGAGAAATAGTAGACTCACTGGGGAAACTGTTATCTCTTGAAGGATACAACATAGTGACTGCTTATGACGGCATGGAAGCTCTTGAGAAACTGGAATCAAATCACATAGATCTCATTCTGCTGGACGTGATGATGCCCAAGCTGAACGGACTTTCAGCCCTTATGAAAATACGTGAAAATTATAAGATACCAGCCATAATCCTTTCTGCCAAAACAGAAGAAAGCGATAAAGTCTCGGGGTTGATTTTAGGCGCAGATGATTACGTCAGCAAACCTTACAACGCTGCGGAGCTGATAGCGCGTATAAAAGCTCAGCTCAGACGGTACAAAGCCTGGGGCGGAGAAACTCCTAAAACCAATGACGACATCATCGCCAACGGCGGTCTGGTACTGGACAGAAGGCAGAGGCTAGCCGTTGTGGAGGGAAAAGAAGTAAAGCTGACGGCTACGGAATATAAGATACTTGAGTTTTTGATGGAACATGTGGGACAGGTTTTTCCCGCTGAACAGATATATGAAAATGTGTGGAACGAGTTGGCGACCTTTGCGGTGGAAAACACAGTGATGGTGCACATAAGACATATAAGAGAAAAGATAGAAATCGATGCGAAAAATCCTAAATATATAAAGGTGGTGTGGGGCATTGGATACAAAATGGAAAAATATAACTAAAAAAATGTCCGAATTTTGGCGGGTAAACCGGCAATTTATCTTTGGAGCGCTGGTTGCGGCCTTGGGCTTTGCTTTGCTGGGATATATATTTTACAGATCCAGATTTTATATGAGCACGGCAGATACATGGAAATTCGGAATCGTCGCCAACTTATTTTTGGCAGCGGGGGTATGCATAATCGTGCCTGCCGCTCTTAAGAGAATATACAACAGGTGGATACCTGAAAACAGCGATTTCTACAGCTCATGGAAAGAAACTTGGATAAATCAGCAAAAAACTGTATGCACGGCAGGACTCATATTGCTTGTTGCCTCAGTTTTATTTCTGAATTCGCAGATTAACGGCGGCTACTATTATCCCAATTATTCGACAGGATATCTGATGGTGGCAACTTCGGTAGTACAGTTTGCCATCGCAGAAGTGTGGATTATCAAATTTATGAAAGGCCGGCTGGATATGCTGATGGACTGCGTCAGCGAGATTAATAAGGATAGGCTCAGAGAAGCTGTTGAGCTGGAAAAAAAGAGCATCGAAAAGGCGGCAAGAAGCGAGCAGCTGAAGATAGATTTGATTTCCAATGTCTCCCATGATTTAAAGACTCCTCTTACTTCCATGGTGGGTTATTTGGAACTGTTGAAAAAAGAAGAATTAGATCAGGTGCCAAGAGACTATGTGGAAGTCATCTCTGACAAGGCAGAAAAGCTCAAAGAAATGATAGAAAGCCTCTTCTCCCTGGCAAAAGCCAGCAGCGGAAATATACAGACTCATATGGAGTCCATAGAGATGAATAGGCTGATAGAACAGATACTAGCCGACATGGATGATAAGATAGGAAGCAGCCATCTCCAGTTTGTGGCAGTGCTGACGGAAGACGATACCCATTTGGTTACCGATAATATGCACATGTATAGGATTTGTCAGAACCTTATAGAAAACGCTTTAAAATACTCCGCCGAAAATACAAGGGTATTCATTAAGACTTTTATATACGGGACGCCTGCTCAACCGCGTTTATGCCTTGAAATAACCAATACGGCAGGATACCTGATGGATTTTAACAAAGAGGACATAGTAGAGAGGTTTGCCAGAGGGGATAAAGCCCGTTCCAGCGAAGGCAACGGATTGGGCTTGGCCATAGTGAGCACTTATGCCAGCGCTCTCGGGGGAGCATTTGATATCAATATAGATTGTGATCAGTTCAAAGCCATATTATCGTTTCCGGTTGGAGCAAAAGCCGAAGGTTAAAACAAGAGATAAAAAAGAAGAGTATAATTAAACAGAATATGGCCCAACATGAGTATATGGGAAGGATTTTCTCATATGCTCTTTTTTTGTTTTTAAGGATTTGTTTAAGAATTTTTAAGACTTGTCTTGATGTTTATTTAAGAAAGGGTTGGTACTATTAGACTATAAAACGACAGAGGGTTTTGAACATGATAGCTACCGTTAAAACAATAGAAAAAAGAAAAGAAATAATCAATAAAATCATCCCTTATCTGGCGCTTACAGGGCTTATGCTGGCTTTGCTTTTCTTGCCGATGGAAAAGGGGGATTTTTTCGGTTCCGAAGGGGACTGGTACAGCCAGCACGCGGGAGCGGCAGAAGCCATAAGGCAGACCATGCTTGAGCAGGGCACATTATTTCCTCAGTATATCAACATAGGCGGAGGGATAAACGCTTATGATTTGGCTTATTACGGACTTTTGAGGCCGGATGTGATGATAAGCTGCCTGCTTCCGAGCATATCCATGAAGTATATAATAGCAGGTTATGCCGTTCTGGGCGCCGTAGCTTCTGTAAATTTGTGCTTCGCATGGCTGAAAAGAAAAGGCATGAGTATTGGATTTTCAATGGCGGGCGCTGTTATGACGGCCACTGCCACATGTTTTTTCCATTCTCATCATCAGATTATGTTTGTCAACTATATGCCGTTTATGTTCACGGCATTTATAGGGATAGATACGTTCTTGCAAAAGAAAAAAAGCTTCTTGCTGATGTTGTCGATATTTTTAATATGTATACACAGCTTTTTTTATGCGCCGACGTGTCTTGTAGTTTTGGCAATGTATTTTGTTCATTGTGTTTTAAAAACGGAAAACGAAAAGAAACTCTTGCTGGGAGCAAAGGCGACAGTTTCCGCATTGCTGTCGGTAGGAATGGCAGCCGTTCTTCTGCTGCCTACAGCTTTGGACATCCTGTCTACTGAAAAGGATGGAGGTTCCTTTGCTGATGAGCCTATCCCACTGCTGGATTTAACTTCCGAAGGGCTTTTGCACAGCGCTTACGGCGTAGGTCTCACTCTGATTGCGCTATACGGCTTGCTGCTGGCTCTTTATGACAAGCGAAAAAGGGGTATTTCTGCAGCAGTACTGATATGCTGCCTTGTTCCGGCTATTTGGCTGGTTTTTAGCGGCTTTCTATATGCCAGAAGCAAAATGCTCATACCTTTCTTACCTCTTATAGTGTGGATATGTTCAGATGTATTTGAAAGTGTTTACAGGGGAAAAGAAAAGCTTAAGCTGATTCCTGCTCTGATGTGCGTCATACCGGCTTTTTATTCCCAGTGGCGCTTATTGATACTGGTGGAATGGGCATTGCTGATGCTGTGGATTTTAATAGATTTCATTATAAAAAAAGATAATTATAAGGCAAAACAGCATCAGACCGTAGCAGCGCTGTCTTTTATGATGGCGATATCTGTTTGCGTAAGTTATGGTGTCAATACTTTTGGGGAAGAATATATAAAATCAAATGATATGAGGCAGAGCAGGTTTGAGCTTGATGAAATAGACAGGATAATCAGCGATAAAGGATACCGCTTTGATTATTTGAGTAACAGCTATCTGAACAGCAATTTGCTGCCGTCAGGGGACATCAAAAAAACTGCCATGTATTCCTCGGTGACCAATACCGGCTACAGTGAATTTTTCTATGATATTATGAAAAATCCTATTGTAGCTAGAAACAGGGTTGCTTTGGCTGCCAGCAGCAACATTTTCTTCAATTATTTTATGGGAATCAGATACGTGCTTGTTGACGAAGATAGGATTCCCTGCGGTTATGAAACCATAGCCGAGAGAGACGGCTACGTTATAGCAGAAAACAAGAATGTGCTCCCTGTGTGCTATGGCGTTTATAGTCTGGTTTCTGAAGCGGAATTAGATAAACTGGAGTTTCCTGACAATATTCAGGCTCTTACAGGAAGCCGAATCAGTCCCATAGAAGCGGAACTTTCGGGCAGCAAGATAAAACTTGCTCAAATACCTGAACAAAAAACGGTAATAATATCTTTTGACATAGAGAGAAGCGACGATAGAGAAGTGTCGATTACCATAGATGGAATAAAAAACAAGCTTTCATCTGAAAGCGCAGCTTATCCTAATAAAAATTATAACTTTACGTATGTATTGACGTCAGATGAAAAAACTAAAGAGTTTGAGCTTGAAGAAAGCGGAGGAGATTACGAGATAAAGAATCTCCGGGTATACGAAGCCGGCTCGCCTGAAGTAGAACATGTTATGCCGGTATCCTATTGGGATCTGGATAGCAACCAGGTGTTTTGCGGCTCTATAGACATGGAGCAAGACGGATACTTCGTCACTTCGATGCCATATAAAGAGGGTTATCGTGCAGAGGTAGATGGAAAAGAAGTTAAAGTGGAAAAGGTAAATACAACTTTTGCAGGATTCCCTCTGGAAGCCGGAGAACACGATATAGAGATAACGTACTGCGCTCCGGGGTTTTGGGCAGGCACGGCAATAAGTTTGCTGTCTTTTGGAATAGCCATAATTGTAAACAAAAAAGAAAAGAATCTGATTAAAAGGGGAAGAAGGAAAAGAGTATGAAAAAGTTACAGGAATCACAGATAGTGCGTTATATCATGACTGGAGGAATCACTACAGCAATAAATTATGTAATCTATTTTGCTCTGGTTGCTGCGTCGGTAAATTATATAGCAGCAAACTGTACGGCGTGGCTGGGAGCAGTTACTTTTGCCTTTTTCGCCAACAGGCAGATAGTGTTTTGCTCTAAAGGCTCCGGAATAAGAGAATTTATACAGTTCTTTTCTCTTAGACTTACAACTCTTGCTGCCGAGACCGTCCTTCTCTACATAATGGTGGACTTGCTCCGGGCAGATAACATGCTGGCAAAGATACTTGTAAGCGCGGTTACGGTGACGCTTAATTATATAGCCTGCAAATACGGAATTTTCAAAGAAAGGGGAGTTTCTCATGAATAAGATAAGCGTAATAGTCCCATGCTACAATGAAGAAGAGTCTTTGACCGTTTTTCATAGGGAAACAGCAGCGGTGCTTAAAAAAATAGAGGAAGCAGATTATGAGTTTGTATTTGTAGATGACGGCAGCAGCGACAAGACTCTGGAAATTATAAAAGAACTTGCTGCAGAAGATTCCCATGTAAGATATGTGGCATTTTCCAGGAACTTCGGAAAAGAAGCCGGCATGTATGCAGGACTCAGCGAAGCTTCCGGTGACTATATGGTGATAATGGACGCGGATTTGCAGCATCCACCGGCACTGCTTCCTGCCATGTATGAGGCTGTAAGCAAGGAAGGCTACGATTTGTGCGGAGGCCTCAGGATGGGGCGGGAAGGCGACAGCAAGCTTAGAGGAATCTTTTCAAGAGCCTTTTATAAGGTGAGCAAGAAGCTTACTCATATGGATATGTCTGACGGCCATGGAGATTTTAGAATGATGAATCGAAAGGTTGCAGAAGCTATATTGGAAATGAAAGAATACAACAGATACATGAAGGGACTGTTTTCTTTCGTAGGCTTTGATACCAAGTGGATAGAATACGAAAGTGTTGAGCGAGTTATGGGAAAGAGCAAATGGAATTTCAAAAGCCTGTTTTCCTATGCCTTTGAAGGAATTTTGTCTTTCTCTACAGCTCCCCTTAAATTGGCAGGACTCATAGGCTGCTTGCTGTTTATAGGCGGTCTGGCATTTATGGGAATTAATCTGGTGCAGAGCATCGGGGCAGGCGGAGCAATCACCAGTTTTGATATAGTCATATTTGCGCTGCTTATGCTGAGCAGTTTGCAGATGCTGTTTATATATATTTTGGGAGCTTACCTTTCAAAAGATTATTTGGAAAATAAAAAGAGACCGGTTTATATAATCAAAGAGAGAGGGTGATTTGCAAAGAAAAAACAACAAATAATCAAATATCAAAACTTTAAAATATCCTCCTGGCAATCTTAGCAATTTCTTGACATAATTTGTATGATTATGTATAATTAACATAGGATAGTTTTAGCTTTTTTAAAACCGGGAGGATGTTTTGATGCACTGGCGAAGGAGACAAAGCTTATCTCACTTGTTGAGCCTTACCATAGTACTTTTTATAATATGGATATTATTATCAGGTCAATTTGAAACAAGGTTTCTGTTGATTGGATTTGTCTCGTCACTGGTAATTTCTATAGTATGTTTTCCATTTTTGATGATAAAAAACCCAAAAACGGGGAAAGAATTTTTTGTCTTAGGTGTTAACTTCTTAAAATTAATCCCATATGGTCTGTGGGTCCTAAAAGAAATCTTCAAGTCTACTTTGGATGTATCACGTGAAATCTTTAAAATACATTTAGATTATGAACCTAGAATAATATATTTCTCAATGCCTTATGAAAATCCTATAGCAACAGTTGTATTGGCTAACTCTATAATTTTAACCCCCGGAACCATAACTGTAGATGTTATGGAAGATGGGGTATTTGAAGTTCATGCTATTAATAAAAAAGCAGCTTGCGATATGCTCAGCGGTACGATGCCGCTAAAGGTGGCGGAACTGTTCGGAGAAACATGTCAGTTTACTCCTATGCCTGAAGCTGAGATTACAGACATCCCAAAGGAGGCGTAGAAAGCAAAACATGGAAACTTTTTTTATATGTTATCTTATAGGAATAATAATACTGACGCTTCTCATGCTTATCCGCCTTTTTATAAATGCCGGAGTATATAACAGGTTTATAGGCATATTGGTTATGTGTACCAATATAATTCTTATCTTGATACTTATAGGATTTATAGACGGAAGACGAGATATGTATGTGGATATTGCTATTTCATATGCAGTACTTGGTTTTATAAGTTCGGTAATAGTAGCTAAAATTTTGGGAAGCAAAGGAGGCGGAAAGGATGACCATTAGAGAAATTTTTACTGTTATCTTTTTAAGCTTGGGGTTTATATGCTTCTTAATTTCGGCTATCGGCGTTTTCAGACTCAGAGATTTTTATGCCAGACTACATGCGGCAGGTATATGCGAATCAGCAGGCTTAGTGCTTTGCAGCATTGGATTCTTGATTTATGAAGGCTTTTCTGCAACAGGAATAAAAATATTTGCTGTATTTTTAGCTGTTTTTATTGCCAGCCCTATAGGTACCCATATTATTGTGAGAGTTGCTTATAAACAGAGCGTAAAAGACAGGGAGGTACGGTGATATGCCTATTTTACTTTTAGAAGGCTTGCTTCTTATAGCTATGATAGCTATAGCTATGGGAATAATCTTAGGCAAAAAGATGCTTTCTGCTATCATCATATACTGTGCTTTCAGTTTTACCGCCATGCTTCTGTATGCTATAGTCGGAGCGGCTGACGTAGCTTTCACGGAGGCTATAATAGGTACTGTCTCCACTGTTTATTTTATAATCGCAGTTAAATCGATCAGTAAAGGAAAAAAAGATGGAAGAAAAAAAGAGTAGAAAAAAGCTGGCGTTTGGTCTCATCATAGTTATAGTGCTGGTTGGGATAGGCGCCGTGAGAGTAGGTAAGTTTTTGCCTACAATAGGCGCTTTGGATACTCCGGCCAATACCAATGTTTCTCAATATTACATAAGCAACGCATACGAAGATACCCATGCCCAAAATATAGTTACAGCGGTTTTGGCAGATTACAGAGGCTTCGACACATTGTTTGAAACATGTGTGATGCTTCTTTCCGGAATAGCGGTACTGACCATATTATCTGCGAAAGAAAAAGTGCCGCAAAAGTCAGATAAAGAAATCATAGAGTATCACAGGACGTCAACTTTTGGGAGCCTGTTAATGGACGGGGCATTTAGAATTGTTGTACCCATAACTTTAATATATGGTCTTTATGTATTATTTCACGGTGAAGTCAGCTTAGGAGGCGGGTTCCAGGCAGGAGCGCTGTTGGCTTGCGCATATTTGCTGAATCGCATAGTTCCTAAATTTGATGTTAAAAGAAAACAGAAGGCAAGAGAAGAACTGGGCATAATAACGGCCGGTCTTGGAGCGTTTTTATTTGCATTTACCGGTATATTGCCTATGTTTAACGGTGGAAAGTTTATGGAACTGGGCAAACTGCCTTTTTCGGCAGAGACAGAGGCAGAGATTCACGCTGATGGGATCTTGATGGTAGAAATAGGTGTTATGGTGTGTGTGGCAGGTGTCATAATCACTATTCTTGAAGTGGTGCTTGAAAGGACAGATTTTAATGACTGAGCTTATTGAAAAATTAGAATATTTCTTGGCTGACAGAGGCATATACATGCTTGCGTTGATATTGTTCGGCATAAGCATATACGGCATGATAGTTTGCGGCAATTATTTGAAAAAACTTATGTGTATGAATATGATGCAGGTGGCTATAATATTCTTCTTTTTGACTTTTGGCCAGAAAGAAGGCGCAACTTTACCTGTAGCCATGAACCAGATTTCTTCGGTAGATGCTTATATAAACCCATTACCTCATGCTCTCATGCTGACGGCTATAGTGGTAAGCCTTGGAACTACCGGAGTAGGATTGGCGCTTTTGATGAGGATAAAGGACATTTATGGGACTATTGAGGAAGACGAGATAACCGGAAAGGGAGGGAAGCTTAGATGAGTCAACTTCTTGAACATCTTCCCATATTGGTAATATTGTTTCCTCTTATAGCTACGTTGCTGTGCCCCCTGATCAGCCATTTTAACTCTGATTGGGGTAAGCGAACGGTTATATCTGCACTGTTTATTGCTGCGATATGCGCCGGATTGCAGCTTTGGCAAGTTGTTAAAACAGGAGAAGCGATTCATTATTATATAGGAGGATGGCCTCCGATCTACGGTATAGAGTTTGTAGTTGATGGACTCAGCGGTGTAATCATCTTGTTGGTGGCTATAGCTTCATGGATTACAGCTTTGTTCAGCAGTCCTTTTGAACGTCTGGAAAGAGAAGACTTGGGCGCAGGGTCGCCTTCAGGCTCCAACGTCCGCTCTTCCGGATATTATTCTATGTTATCTTTTCTTTCTTTAGGACTTTTGGGAATGGCCTCCACCGGAGACGCTTTTAATTTGTATGTGTTTATGGAAATCACAGCCATTTCGGGATACGGACTCATCGCTGTAGGAGAAAGCAAAGGGCCTATAGCAGCTTTCAGATATCTTCTTATCGGCACTATCGGAGCTTGCATGTATCTGATGGGGGCAGGCTTTTTATACGCTGCGACAGGAACACTTAATATGGAGGATCTGTCCCGCTCGGTAGCTGAACTGGGAGAAAGCCCGCTTATAATATTTGCAGTAGCATGTATGATAATAGGATTCGGGATAAAGATGGCGCTTTTTCCTTTGCACGGATGGCAGCCGGCAGCGCATTCTTACGCTCACCCCGGCGCAGACCCGATGATAGCGGGTATTATGATCAAAGTTCCGGCCTATGCCATGCTGAGATTTTTCTTCTTTGTTTTCCAGGAAAACACTCCTGTAATGGATCTTTTCTTTGATGTAATCGGAGTGCTGGCTGTCTGCGGCGTTCTGTTCGGCTCGCTGAAAGCTTTGAGATATGAAACGTATAATAAGATCTTGGCTTATTCCAGCATCGGTCAGGTAGGTTACATAGCCATGGGATTTGCCATAGGAAATTATTACGGACTTGTAGGAGCGGTACTGCATATAGTGAGCCATGCGTTCATGAAGTCAGGTCTTTTCTATACATCCGGTTCTCTCAAGTATAAGTACGGTATTCATGAAATAACTCAGCTGGGACAGGTTTATAGGGATATGCCGGTAACGTCTATGGCCATGGTGGTGTGTGCGTTGTCAATGGTGGGACTGCCGCCGTTTGCCGGATTTTTCAGCAAGTGGTATTTGGCCCTTGGCGCTATAGAAAACGGTCAGTATTTATTCGTAGCGGTCCTTATATTAAGCAGCTTGCTCAGCGCCATATATTTCTTCAGGGTATTTGAAAAGATGTTTATGGAGAGCAAGACCGTTTCGGAGAGAGAGGATACAGCTTTTCTGGCGAAAAAAGGTTCAGGTAAAGGTTCCGGTAGCGGACGGCTCTCTTCAGGGAAAAGTCATTTTGAACTTCCATGGCAGCTGTTGATACCTATGGTAATAGTTATTTTGGCAATCATTCTTATAGGATTGTTTAATTCTTATATAGTAGGAGACGTTATAGGACCTACTCTCAAGGAGGTGGCGCTGTTATGAGCACGACAGAAATAATCAGCGCGAGGCCGGCCCTTGCCATAGCAATCGCTTTACTGGCAGCTATACTCATATTGTTTTTGGGCAATCGAATAAAGCCCAATTGGCGTGAGGCTATAACTATGGCAGCGGCGCTGGCGATGGCCGGTCTGGTATTTTCCATGGCTCCTGCGGTGGCAGGAGGCAGCGTTTATGTTTCAAAGCTGTGGACTATAGTGGACGGCATTGAGCTTGCGTTAAGAACCGACAGCGCCGGTATGGTGTTTGCTTGCATTGCCAGCGGACTTTGGATACTGACTTCTATATATTCCATAGGTTACATGAGAGGCCATGGAGAAAAAAATCAGACGGGATACTTTGCTGCTTTTGCCGTATGTCTTGCTTCTGCCATCGGAATTGCTTTTGCTGCTAACCTCATAACATTTTTCATCTTTTATGAGATGCTGACTATAGCCACATATCCGCTGGTGGTTCATTACAGAAATGATAAGGCCAAAGCTTCGGGCAGGAAATATTTGGCGTACACATTGATAAGCGGACAAATATTCTTTGCGGCTATAGTGTGGGTATATGCTGAATACGGAACTTTGGATTTCAAGGCAGGCGGATTCATAGAGCCCGGTTCCATGAGCGCGGGACTCATGTGCGTTTTGTTTTTTATGATGATTTTAGGCGGAGCAGTCAAAGCAGGCGTGATGCCTTTGCACGGTTGGTTGCCTTCCGCCATGGTGGCTCCGACTCCGGTAAGCGCTCTTCTTCATGCTGTTGCAGTAGTAAAAGCAGGAGCTTTCTGCGTGCTTCGAGTGGTGCTGTACGTTTTTGGACCTGAAAGCGCATCTTGGTGCAGCGGAGCTTACATATTGAGCTGGTTCGCCTTGGCTACCGTGCTGCTGTCTTCGCTGATAGCGGTAAGACAGGACAATCTCAAGGCTAGGCTGGCTTTCTCCACGGTAGGACAATTATCTTACATAGTGCTTGGTATAAGCTTGCTCTCGCCTTACAGCGTAACAGGTGCAATTTTCCACATCGCAGCCCATGCGTTTTTAAAGATAACTTTATTTATGGCGGCCGGTGCTATATTTGTCAATCTGGGACTGTCTGAGATAAGTCAGATGGGCGGTATATATAAAAAGATGCCGGTAACGTCTGTATGCTTTGCTGCGGCTTCATTAGGTCTGGCAGGCCTTCCGTTGATGGTAGGCTTTGTAAGCAAATTCAATATCTTAGAAGGAGCTTTGACGGTGGGAAGACCTTTTGCTATGGCTGTGTTGATAGCAGCAGCTTTGCTGGCGCTTACATATCTCATGCCTGTAGTGAGCATGTTCTTTAAGCAAACAAAGGAACAACAGGTGAAGCCGGAGACATTGGAAGAACACCAAGACGGTCATAGTCACACTGTAGAAAAGAAAGCTGTAATTGCGATGGTAACTCCGTTGATGCTTACTTGCATTACTGGATTGATACTGGGGTGCGAACCTGATGCGGGCCCTAAACTTTATCAGATGGCTCAGATGGCGGCCGAGTCTGTAACAGGGGAAGGAGGAGTTTACCTTGCGGAATAAGAAGATATATGTTTTACTTGGCACGGTTATTCTCTTGACTCTGCTCGTAGAGATATTATTTGCGGAACCTCATTACCATATGATTTGGAATGAACTGCCGGGCGCTGATATAATAATAGGGTTTGCCGGCGCATGGATATTGATATTGATTGCGAAAAAAATCATGGCTTTTCTTTTTCAAAGAAGAGAAGATTATTATGACGACAAAACAAAAGACGGAGGTGAGAAAGGTGCTTGATGGATTTTTCGCTGAAAACTCACTTCTCGGAGACTTTTTACAGCCGGGGTTGATTTTGATAATATTCGGCCTGCTCATGCTCGTCGTACCTGAAAAAATACGAAAAGCAATCGTAGTATTGGGACCGGTGCTGACCGTACTGGCAGTTTTGGTATGGGGAAGCGGGGCAGGAGTCGACAGGCTGTCAATGATTTTCGGAATAATATTTTCCCTTATATCTTTAGTTGCTGCCATATATAATCTCCACGTCAGGGATGGACGTGAACAGGCGGTGGAGGCCATATACGCAGGAAGCAGTATAGGCGTAGTATTTTCGGTTCACTGGATAGGCATGCTGGTGTTTTGGGAAATGATGGCGGTTGCTTCATGGCTCATCGTAGTAGCATCAAGAACTGAAGCTGCCAGCAAGGTGGGATTTAGGTATCTGCTGGTGCATATGCTGGGCGGCAATCTGCTGCTTGCAGGAATAGTGATAAAACTGGCGCAAGGCTCCACTTTAATAGAGCCTTTGGCGGGAACAGGTGATGCGGCTTATTGGCTGATCCTTGCAGGAGTAGCAGTTAACGCGGCCATTCCGCCACTTAACGCATGGATTGCCGACGCTTACCCTGAGTCTACTATGGGCGGCACCGTATACATGGGCTCATATACTACCAAAGTGGGCGTATTTTGCCTTATAAAATTATTTGCAGGCACTGAACTTTTGCTTTATTTCGGCGTGTTCATGGCAGTATGGGGCGTGTGCATGGCTTTGCTGGAGAACGATTTAAGGAGACTTTTGTCATACCATATAATAAGCCAGGTCGGCTATATGATAGCTTCTCTGGCCATAGGCGGAGAAACAGGTATAGACGGAGCGTCTGCTCATGCGTTCAATCATATTTTGTATAAAGGAACGCTGCTCATGTGCGCAGGGGCAGTAATCAAGGTGACAGGGAAAAGAAAGATAAGCCAGCTGGGAGGATTGGCAAGCAAGATGCCGGTGACGGCTATTTGCTTCTTAATTTCATCTATGGCCATTGCCGGATTCCCATTGCTCAACGGATTTGTCAGCAAATCCCTCATAATGAACGCAGCAGCCGAAAGCGGATTTCACTGGGCAGAGCTGTTGCTGATGCTGGCCAGCATAGGTACGTTCATGTCTGTAACTCTTAAAATAAATTATTTTGTGTTCTTCGGAAAAGAAGAACATGAGCAGGGGCAAGATCGAGAACTTTCCGCGGATATAGCGGAGATAAGCGAAAGAACTTTGCCTATCAACATGAAAATAGCCATGACAATCGGGGCTACCGCTTGTATAATTACAGGTGTTTTGCCGAATTTGGTTTACGGCCTTACACCGTATCAGACCGACGGACACCCGTTTACGGTAGACCATGTTACTCAGTATATTCAATTGTTCGCGGCGGCAGCAATCGCATTCGTCATGTATGTGAAACACATGAAGCCTGCTCAGAAGATAACGCTAGATACTGATTGGTTTTATCGCAAACCTTTGAAATATGCGTTTCTGTGGTCATCTGCTCTGGTGGATAAGACCAGATTGGCCGTAGGTAATGGCCTCGGCGCTTTTTTCTCTCGCGCCAACGAGTACCTGCATAATCCAAGACTTTTGATAACTTCAAAGCCACCTGCAAAGAGGGACTGTATTGAAGATGACGATGTTCTTCAGAAACCGGTGGGATGGCTGGTCGCGGTGAATTTTACCATTTTGCTGGCAGCAGTTTTCTATGTCTTCATTAGACTGAATTGACGGATTTATAGTAGCGGCAGAAGAAAAATAATACGATGGTCAATGGCAGAAGTTGCCTTTATCGACATGACACAACAGGATATCATATATTGCGGCATCATGTGTTACACGTCATATCTTTAGATTCGACAGATTTGCAGGTTTGTATAAAGCCTGTAAACATCGATTTTGCGGATATTTTATAGGAGGTTATCGATGTACACTTTACAAAAAACCTATAAAATCATGAAAAAGTATAGGAGTACAAGGGACCGGGAAGCACAATAGTTGCACAAAGGCGAAGGGGCTGCCTCATTAATGATTACGCCTTCCGTGATCGCCTACCGCTAATGAGGCAGCCTTCTTCTCATATGAATCATAAGATGAGAAACAAAAAATGCAAAACCCCACG
>UQEW01000057.1 GCA_900540145.1 uncultured Eubacteriales bacterium | reverse complement strand
CCAATTCAACAAATTTCGACACGAGTTTGGCCCCTGTTGATGTAAAAAAATTAAAAAAGTCGATTTTTTGTCAGCAATCGTAAAATCATCAAAATAGTAAAAATAACATAAGCTCAAACAAAATAAGAGAAAATTACCGAATTTTCAGAAAATTCAGAAATCAAGCTTGACATAATATATATGCTTATTGTATCATAGCTCTAGCGATAAGAAAGGAACAAATTTTATGTTTTTTAACTCGATAAGCTTTGCAAAAGAATATCTTGGGTTTGTCTACAGCAAGGTATATTATTATCTCGCTGATTTTACAATACCCAAATTGATATTAAGCGCATAGCTGATGCAGGAAGGCATAAGTTTAAACTCTTTTACTAATCTATAAGCTAGAATAGGCTCATCAGTATGGACTTGCTGGATGAGCTTCTTTTTTTCTAAAAAAAATAAAAACAAGGAGAAGAAGGATGAGAAAGGTTATTGTATTATTACTATCTATGATTTTAATTTTCGGTCTTGCTGCCTGCGGAGGAAATGAAGGCAGCAACGGAAACGGCGAAAGTAACGGAGACGTTTTAAAAATTGGAGTTATCCAGTTGGTCAAACATGATGCACTGGACAGAGCATATCAGGGATTTGTGGATGAACTGGCCAATCAAGGATATGTGGACGGTGAAAATATAGAAATCGAGTATCAGGTAGCTTCTAACGATCAGTCCAATTGCCTGACCATCGCCGAATCTATGGTAAACGATAATAAAGATTTGATTTTTGCCATTGCTACACCGGCGGCTCAGGCAGTAGCAAGCAAAACGGAAGACATTCCTATTCTTGTATCAGCAGTAACAGACCCGGCTGCTTCAGGACTGGTAGAGTCTAATGATGCGCCGGGAAGAAATGTTTCCGGAACTTCCGATTTGACACCTGTTGCCAAGCAGATAGAGCTGCTTACACAGATCGTCCCTGATGCTAAAACGATAGCAGTCCTTTACTGCAGTACTGAATCCAACTCCGAGATACAGCTGAGACTGGCTAAAGAAGCTGCTGAAGAACACGGTCTGGAAGTGGTAGAAGCTTCGGTATCCTCTTCCAATGAGATACAGCAGATGGTTTCTTCGCTGGAAGGCAGAGTGGATGCCATATACGTGCCTACGGATAACACTATAGCTGCCGGCATTCAAACAGTTTCCACTATAACCACTGAGGCAGGCATACCGGTAATCTGCGGAGAGTCAGGACCTGTAAAAAACGGAGGTCTTGCTACTATTTCTCTTGATTATTACGATTTAGGAGTTAAAACTGCGCAGCAGGCCATAAAAATTCTCAAAGACGGTGAAGACATTACAACTATGCCAATTGAATATATAGGGGATGAAGAATTAAAATACTATGTCAATACAGCAATAGCAGAAGCGCTTGGAATAACAATTCCGAATGAAATTCTTGAAAATGCAACCATATATGAGTAAGGCGGTTGTAGGAGAATCAAAAGAAAGTAAGGAGAAAAAATGGAACTTTTATCTAGCATATTAAAAAATCTTCCTGACGCAGCTGCATTGGGATTAGTCTGGGGGATAATGGCAATAGGAGTTTATATAACTTTTAAAATCCTTGACATCCCTGACATGACTGTAGACGGCACCTTTGCTCTTGGGGGATGTATGGTGGCAGCAATGGTTTCGGCAGGAGGAGATCCTTTTATATCTACTTTGCTAGCTGTTATATGCGGCATGGCTGCAGGTATGGTAACAGGTATCCTTCACACAAAGCTGAAGATACCGGCTATACTGGCAGGAATTTTAACTATGTTGGCATTGTATTCAGTCAATCTCATGATTATGGGTGGAAAGTCCAATATAGGACTTTCACAATTTGGGGAACAGAAAGTGGATACGCTGCTGGACAAAATTTCTCAGTTGTTTGGGATGGATGCGGATACTGCCAACGTAATTTTAGGCGTAATCATAGCCATAGCTATAATCGCAGTGCTTTATTGGTTCTTTGGGACAGAACTGGGAAGCCTTATCAGAGCTACAGGAATCAATGAAAATATGGTGAGAGCCCAAGGCGGAAACACTGACGTCATGAAAATAATCGGGCTTGTGGTATCTAACGGTTTCGTTGCCTTTTCCGGAGCATTGGTGGCACAAATACAGAGATATGGCGACGTAGGAATGGGAACAGGTACCATCGTCATAGGGTTAGCATCCATAATAATCGGAGAAGTTCTTTTGGGCAAAAAAGGTTCCTTCAAAGTGAGATTGATTTCTGTATTCCTGGGAAGTATCTTATACAGAGTTATAATAGCTATAGTGCTCCTGCTGGGATTCAATCCAAACAACTTAAAGCTGCTTACTGCCTTACTGGTAATAGCGGCTCTGTCTATACCTGTGGCTAGGGAATATGCCGGTGAAAAAAATAAAATGAGAGCTAACCTCAAAAAGTATGAGGAGGTGGAATAGATGTTGGTATTAAAGGATATACATAAAACATTCAATAAAGGCTCCGCCAACGAAAAGACTGCTTTGCGAGGCGTTGACCTGACCATAGAAGAAGGGGAATTTGTCACAGTAATAGGCGGCAACGGCGCCGGCAAATCTACGATGCTTAATGCAATTGCAGGTTCATTTTTTGTGGATTCGGGTATAATAAAGATAAACGGCGAAAATGTCACAGCTCAGCCGGAACATATTCGTGCCAAAAGAATCGGCAGAGTGTTCCAAGACCCGATGAAAGGTACTGCCGCAGATATGTGGATAGAGGAAAATCTGGCTATCGCATGGCGCAGAGGTAAAAAAAGAGGTCTCAAATGGGGCGTCACTAAAAATGAGAGAGAAACTTACAGAGAGATGCTTTCTGCTTTTGATTTGGGTCTTGAGGAAAGACTGGACACCAAAGTATCGCTGCTTTCCGGAGGTCAGAGGCAGGCTCTCACGCTTCTCATGGCGACCATTAAAAAGCCTGATCTGCTTTTGCTGGACGAGCACACTGCGGCCCTTGATCCAAAGACTGCAGCCAAAGTCCTTCAAATGACAGATGAGCTCATAAAAGATCACGGTCTTACCGCCATCATGATAACTCACAACATGAAGGATGCCATCAAGTACGGAAACAGGCTTATAATGATGATGGACGGAAAAATCATATATGATGTTTCGGGAGAAGAGAAGAAAAAACTTGAAGTGGCTGATTTGCTGAAAAAATTTGAGACATCCGCCGGAGAAGAATTTTCAAATGATAGGATGTTATTGATTTAATCGTTTATAGGAGAACGAAATGAGCATAGAGGCAATCCAAGCAATAATGATACCTTTTTTAGGAACCACATTGGGTTCAGCCCTTGTGTTTTTTTCCAAGGGCGAAATGAACAGAAATGTCCAGAGGGCGCTTACCGGGTTTGCTGCCGGAGTTATGACTGCGGCGTCTGTGTGGAGCCTTTTGATCCCTGCCATGGACCAGGCGCAAGATATGGGTAAGCTGGCATTTGTGCCTGCCGCGGTAGGATTTTGGGTAGGCATATTATTTTTGATGATATTGGATAAAACGGTGCCTCATATGCACATGAACAGCTGCCAAGCAGAAGGGTGCAAGAGCCATTTGAAAAAATCATCCATGTTGGTGCTGGCTGTGGCGCTGCACAATTTACCTGAAGGCATGGCAGTGGGAGTAGTCATCGCAGGATGGTTATCGGGGGATTCCATAGTATCCGGAGCGGCAGTCATGTCTCTTTCTATAGGCATAGCTATCCAGAATTTCCCTGAAGGAGCAATAATATCGATGCCGCTCAGCAGCCAAGGCATGGGAAAAGGGAAATCTTTTCTTTGCGGATTCCTGTCGGGAGCCGTTGAACCTATAGGAGCGATTTTAACCATATTGGCGGCAGGATTTATCATACCTCTGCTGCCGTACCTGCTCAGCTTCGCTGCCGGCGCCATGATATACGTGGTAGTGGAGGAGCTGATTCCTGAGATGTCTGAAGGCGAGCATTCCAACATAGGCACGCTGTTTTTCGCAGGAGGCTTTGTGTTGATGATGATCCTCGATGTGGCTTTGGGATGATGCAGGCGGTGCATGATATGTGTTCAAGGTGATACGTTTGAAAAATGGTCCCATTGGAGATTGGTCCATTGAAGGATGGTCCATTGAAGGAGGGTCCATTGAAGGATGCTGCAACTTTATAACAGGTAGGAGAAATAAACGTATGGGTTTTTATGATGAGGCGTTAGAGATAACTGAAAGGGCTATAAAGAGAGTAATGCCGGGTCAAGCTGTTAAAAAAGCTCTTGAGGAAATGAATTTTAAGAAGCTTCGCGGCGATGCCGCTAATGGCAAAGTGGTAATTATAGCAATTGGCAAGGCGGCTTGGCAGATGGCTAAAGCGGCAAAAAATTGGCTGGAATCCGCAGAGGATGATGCTACAACAAATTCTCATAAAGCCTTAGTCATAACGAAATATGGACATGTAAAAGGACCGATAGACGGTACGCTTTGTATAGAGGCAGGGCACCCTACTCCAGACATCAATTCATTTGTCGGAACCCAAAAGGCTATAGAAATGGTAAGTCATCTTTCTGAAGAGGACAAAGTGCTGTTTCTTGTATCAGGGGGAGGTTCTTCATTGTTTGAAAAATCCTTATTACCGTTAGAGGAACTGGAAAATATAACAGCTCAGCTTCTTTCCTGCGGCGCCTCTATAACGGAGATCAACACTGTAAGAAAACGACTTTCACAGGTAAAAGGCGGTAGATTCGCAAAGCTTTGTCAGCCTGCACATGTGTATTCAATAATCCTGTCTGATGTTTTGGGAGACAGAGCCGATATGATTGCATCAGGTCCATCATACCCTGACAGTTCTACTAACGAAGAGGCACTTTTTATAGCAGAAAAATATAAGCTGGTTCTGTCTGAAACAGCGAAGAATCTTCTTAAAAAAGAACCAGTAAAAGAGCTGAACAATGTTACCAATATAATAACCGGCAGTGTTTCGCACTTTTGCAGGGCTGCAGCCCTATCAGCAGAAGAACTGGGGTATGAACCTGTAATAGTTACAGATAGATTATGCTGTCAAAGCAGAGAAGCAGGCAGCATGTTAGGCAGTGTAGCAGCTACTCATAACCAAGACCGAGAAGCTAGGGCTTTTATCTTTGGAGGAGAAACGGTCGTAAAAGTAAAAGGATGCGGTCTGGGAGGAAGAAATCAAGAATTGGCGCTGGCTGCTGCCAAGCAGATTGAAGGATTAGACAGCGTGGCGGTATTTTCCGTAGGCTCTGATGGTACTGATGGACCAACTGATGCGGCAGGAGGATATGTTGACGGCCAGACAGTTGAAAAACTTTCCAAATTCGGAATAGATATAGATGGTGTTTTGGAGCAAAATGATTCTTATAACGCATTGAAAAAAGTCGGAGGTTTGATAGTAACAGGACCGACCGGAACCAACGTTAACGATGTTTCGGTGGTATTGGTAAAAAACTTTAAAAAATCATCCTTATAATGCAAAAAATAATCCTTATAATACAAAAAAGCCTTGATTTTACAGCATTAGGCTTATATAATATAAAAGCACGTTTATGTGCATAAGGGAGCAGGATGGGAATCCGTCCGTAAGCCCCGAAACTAAAAAGTTTTAGTATATCGAAAAAGATTTCTGAAGCGGACCGCAAGACGTTTTTAGGAATCCCAGTAGACAAAGCCGAAACCGTTTGATGCTTGCACGATTACCAGCGATTTGTTTCACAAATCGGGTTAGGGCTTCCGCCGTCGGTTCTTAGCCAAAAACAAGTTTTGGAGAACCTTGGCATGAGACCTACCAACGATTTGCTTCACAAATCGGGTTAGGGCTTCCGCCGTCGGTTCTTAGCCAAAAACAAGTTTTGGAGAACCTTGGCATGAGACCTACCAACGATTTGCTTCACAAATCGGGTTAGGGCTTCAAATCAAGTAGGTAGAAAGGAAAAGGAATGAAATCATTTATCGCTAAGCCTGCAGAGATTGAACGTAAATGGTACGTTGTCGATGCAGAGGGTAAGACTCTCGGAAGAATGGCTTCCGAAGTGGCTTCTATTTTGAGAGGCAAGAAGAAACCTATCTATACTCCACATGTTGACTGCGGCGATTATGTAATCGTTATCAACGCTGAAAAGGTAGAAGTAACAGGTAAAAAGAGAAAAGAAAAAATTTACAAGAGACATACAGGTTATCCTGGCGGTTTGAGAGAGACCACTTTCGAAAAACTGCAGGCTAAGAGACCTGAGGAAATCATCAGACACGCTGTAAAAGGCATGCTTCCTGATGGCAAGCTTGGCAGACAGATGCTTAAGAAGTTAAAGGTTTATGCAGGCCCTGAGCATGCTCACGCTGCACAGAAGCCGGAGACTTGGGAATTCTAGGAAAGGGGAGTAGACAATGGCAAAGATTCAATATCAAGGAACAGGCAGAAGAAAAAGTTCAGTAGCCAGAGTTAGATTAATCCCTGGAACTGGAAAGATTACTGTCAACAAGAGAGACTTAGATAATTATTTCGGAACTGAAATCGTTAAGAGAGAAGTAAGAGTACCGTTTGAAGTTGCAGGTTGCGAAGGCAAATACGACGTAATTGCCACAGTACACGGCGGTGGATTCACCGGTCAGGCAGGTGCGCTCAGACACGGTATTTCAAGAGCTTTATGCGTTGCTGACAAGGAAGCTTACAGAGCTCCTCTTAAGGCAGCAGGTTTCTTAACCAGAGACCCGAGAATGAAAGAAAGAAAGAAATATGGCTTAAAGAAAGCAAGAAGAGCAAGCCAGTTCTCAAAGCGTTAGTTCGGATACAATTATATACGCTTCAGAACGTCGCAAGACGTTGCATGACCTCCCAGGACATTTGTTCCGGGAGGTTTTTGTTTTGCAGAAATTAAAAAGAGACATAAAAGAGATTAAAAACCGACCTTGATTTGCATGGTAACATCAATAGAATGTTATTAAGGGAGAGAATAAATATGAACTATGATTTATTAATAAAAAACGGCATTGTGGTAACTGAGCAAAAAATTATTGATGCCGATGTATATGTTAAAGACGGAATTATAGCAAAAATATTGATACGTGACGGCAGCCCGCGTCTTGAAGAATGTACTGAAGCAACAACAGTAATTGATGCTGAAGGTAATTACGTGTTCCCGGGCTTTATAGACCCGCATGTGCATTTTAATGATCCGGGATTAACTAACAGTGAGGATTTCTATACGGGAACATGCGCAGCAGCGGCAGGCGGTATTACTACCGTTTTGGAACATCCGCTGACCTTTCCTCTGCCGGACAATATCAGAGACTTTGAGGAAAAACGCAGGATTACAAGCGGCAAAGCCGTCGTTGATTTCGGCTTATTCGGAGCTTGCTCTCATGACAATGAGAAAGAAATGGAAAAAATTATCGGAAGCGGTGCAATGGCTTTCAAAACATTTCTTCCTTATTCACCGGAGATACCCAGGCTTGACGATGGGCAGATTTTGGAGAGGATGAAATTTTTGTCAGCGTACGATATAGTTTTGGCAATACATTGTGAGAATAACGATATTGTTAACTACTATACAGACAAGATGGTAAAAGAGGGCAAGATAAAACCGGAGCATTATCCAATGGGGCGTCCTGAGATAGCAGAAATAGAGGCAGTAGCACGAATGAGCCTTTTCGCCTTAAAAACAGGTTGCAAAGTAAATATTGCGCATTGCACTCTGGCGGAAGCAGTGGATATAGTAAAAAACGCTCAAAAATCAGGCGCGAACATATCTGTTGAAACTTGTCCGCAATATCTTACCCTTGATGACAGTGCATTAAAAGATAAGGGTGTATTTGCGGTATGCAATCCGCCGCTGAGATCCGAGGCACAGGTGGAGAAATTATGGAAGAGAGTTTTAAATGGGGATATTGACTGGATTTGCAGTGATCATGCCACATATACAATAGAGGAAAAACTGGCAGGAGTTAATAACGTGTTTGATACACCTGCCGGGGTAACCAGCGTTGAGCTTTGTTATCAACTTTTGTTCAGTGAAGGAGTCATAAAGCGAGGGATGCCATTGTGCCGTTTTGCCGAATTGTCAAGCGCTAATGCAGCGAAGCGGTATAATTTGTACCCCCAAAAAGGAGCGATTGCAGAAGGCTCAGATGCGGATTTTGCAATTTTGAATTCACATTTAAAGTGGCAAATAAAAGACGATAAACTTAAGCAAATGATAAAGTGGAGTCCGTATGAGGGAAAAAGCGTGACAGGAAAAGTTACCAAAACTATTTTAAGAGGAAAAGAAATATATGACGGAGAAGAAGTTACGGCACAAAAAGGATATGGCCGATAT
The DNA here is from genome assembly GCA_900540145.1 of uncultured Eubacteriales bacterium. Lineage (GTDB taxonomy): Bacteria > Bacillota > Clostridia > Peptostreptococcales > Anaerovoracaceae > Fimisoma. Next base: position 6,728 of record UQEW01000057.1, on the reverse strand, counting down.
CTCGCGCCGTTAACAAGAGAAAAATAACAGGGCAGGTGACTATGAAAATTGTTTTTATTAACCCCAATTCGTCGGACGCCGTTACAGAGGCAATACGGCAGGCTGTTAAACAGTATAATTACAATGGACTGGAGGTGGACGTTGTAAAATGTCAAAATTCACCGCCTGCCATCTGCAATGCCGCCGATGAATTGCTTGCAGGTGCCAATGTCATGAAAATGGCAATAGAAGAGGAGCTCGATAAAAAATACGATGCAATAATATTAGGGTGCTTTGCGGATCCCGGTCTGAGTGCGCTTCGTGAAACAGTAACGGTACCTGTTACGGGAATGTTGGAGAGCAGTATGATATTTGCAAAATTGCAGGGAAAGAGGATTTCAATAATAGCATCCGGCAATCATGAGGATCTTAGCCCCTGGGATCAGAGTCTGCGGTCAATAGGTGAGGCAAACAGTATAGCCTCTGTCAGATGTCTGGGTTCTACTGTTGAAAAGGCCTTGGAGGTTTCAGAAGAACATATCCTGAGGCTTGTGAATGAGTGCATACGTGAAGATGGAGCAGAAGTTGTTGTATTGGGATGCGCTTCTTTTGCAGGCAAGGGAGAATCTTTATCCCGGATGGCGGGGATTCCGGTTATTGATGGTATAAAAGAGTCCTTAACAATGGCAGTTGCAATGCGCAAGTACAAGGAGAAAAAAGGATAAGACATGAATAAGGAAACAGAGTGGATATGTCAAGCACTTGATGAACTGAATACGACGGCATATAAAGACGGAACATATTGGAGAGCGACATATTCAACAGAAGATGTTGAAGGAGTCAAGCTGATAAAAAAGTGGATGAAAGAGAACGGACTGAAAACCAGCTTTGATGAGATAGGCAATCTTTACGGGACAGTAAACACCTGTGTTGATGAACCTGATGAATCCGGCGGCATATCATCAAATCCGGGGGCAATAATAGTTGGCTCCCACAGGGATACCGTGAAAAACGGCGGCAAGTATGATGGTGCTCTTGGAATAATAACAGCAATAGCAGCAGTTTCAAACCTTGTTAAAAAAAACGGTTTGCCGCTGAAAAAAATAGAGGTAGCGGCCTTATGCGAGGAAGAAGGAAGCCGCTTTCTATCAGGATATATAGGAAGCCGTGCAATGGCAGGAGAGTTGACTGAAAATGATTTGCTCGAGAAAGACTCCAATGGTTTTGATTTGAAAACAACTGTACAAAATTTCACAGGCAAATCCATAGATATAGAAAAATTAAAGAAAAAAAGAGATTGTGAGCAGTTTATTGAATTACATATAGAACAGGGACAAGTTTTAGAAAAAAGCAATAAGCAGATTGGCATTGTAACTGACATAGTAGGCCTTCTGATAGGAACAATAATGATATACGGTGAACAAAATCACGCAGGAACAACGCCAATGGATATGAGAAAGGACGCGCTTGTAAAGGCGGCAAGAATTATAACGCTTATGACTGACTGGGTGACATCATTACAAGGGAAGGCTGTTTGCACTTTTGGAAGCATAAAAATTGACCCCGGCAAAAGCAACGTAATTCCGGAAAAAATACAAATGACATTTGATATAAGGTCTGGAAGCGAACAGATTTTATCAATGGCAAAAAAGAAATTAGATCAATTAGAAAACTGTAAGGATATGCGCATGCAAGTGCAGTATGCTTGCCAAGATAAAGCGGCAAAAATGGATGAGGGAGGTATAAATAGCCTTAAAAAAATCTCTGAAAATAATAACCTGTCTTATATGAAGCTTTCAAGCGGTGCCGGTCACGATGCCCAAATAATGTCAAGACGGGTAAAGACTAATATGATCTTCGTGCCAAGTGTGGGAGGAGTCAGCCATTCGCTTAAGGAATATACAAAAAAAGAGGATATAGAGGCGGGGTACATCATGTTGAGAGATTTCATTGAAGAACTTGCATGGAATAAATAAAGCGTTTCAGTAAAGAGCTTCTGAGGCTGATGATGAAAAGGAGGAAAGTATGGAAAGATCAAACTATAAACTGTTGGACGGCGGCATGATAATAACGATGGATGAAGCCAGGCATGTATTTAAAAACGGAGCTGTTTTGATAAAGGATAATATTATATCAAAAATCGGCACATGCGAAGAAATAAATAAATATGTATACGAAAATAATATTGAGCCGCAAATAATAGATACAAGGAGCAGCGTAGTTATGCCGGGACTGGTCTGCAATCATACCCATCTTTTTCAGTCGCTTTACAGAGGATTGGGAGAAAACCTGTCTGTGCTGGACTGGTGCGTAAAAATGATATTTCCCATGTCAAAATATATGGGAGAGGAAGAGGCCTATGCGGCAGGGATGCTGGCTCAGATGGAGCTTATACGAACAGGAACAACAACCTTTGCTGACAGTCACTATATACATGTGGATAAAAGAGCGATGGACGGCTTGGCTGAATCGGTAAAGCAGATGGGAAGCAGAGGTGTTTTGGTGAGAGCCACACAAAGCATACCCTTTAATCCAAGCTTTCCTTTGGAATTCCTCGAGGATAAAAACACCATAGAAAAAGAAACGCTCAGATGCATTCAACAATATAACGGAGCGTTGAACGGAAGGCTGAAGATGGTACCGGAGGCCATTACGGATTTGGATGTGGATCCGGATATTTTGAAGATGCTGCACGACATAGGAAAGGAGTACGGAGTGGGTTTACACATGCATACAGCCGAAAGCACGGGGGATGTGGCGGTTTCCCTTGAAACGAGAGGTAAACGAGCTGTTGAATGGCTGTATGAAGAAGGCATACTTGATGAAAATACTCTGCTGGCACACTGCGTATGGGTTACGCCGAAAGAGCTGGGATTACTGGCTCATTCAGGGGCAAAAGTAGCTCATAATCCTGTAAGCAACCTGATGCTTGGAGACGGCATTGCTCCTTTGCCGTATATGCTGGAAATGGGGATTGACGTTGGCATAGGAGTTGACGGAGCTTGCAGCAATAACAGCCAGGACATGTTTGATGCAATGAAAATATGTCTTCTTGAGCATCGCGGAAAATGGACAGATCCCGGAATATTAAAGCCGGAGGATGTTCTGGAGCTGGCAACAATTAGCTCTGCCAAAACTTTGAGAATGGATAGAGAAATAGGCTCTTTGGAAGAAGGAAAAAAGGCAGATATAACGATAGTAGGTTTGAAGCAGATACAGATGACACCTAATCTAAAACCTGTTGCTAATCTGGTGCTGGCATCCAACGGATACAATGTCGATACAGTAATTATAGATGGTGAAATTATTTTGGAGAATAAGAAATTCAAGAAAATAAAAGAGGAGGAGATTATAGAGACAGCTAATCGGGCGGCTGGCAGAATGCTGAAAAAAGCAGGATTGGAAAACCTGATGACAGATGGCAGATTCAATTATATTTAAATAATGGAAAGGAGGAAAAAATGGAAAGCTATGGATTGATTTCTGTATTGCCGATGCTTATATTATTGGCATTAGCGATTAAAACCAGAAAGGTGCTGGAGAGCGTATTTGCAGCGTCTATAGTCGCATACCTTATTTTGTCGAAACAGCATTTTTTCACTGACTGGGTAGGAGACTTGATGGCAGTAGCAGGAGGGAGCACATATGTGTATGTTCTGTGTATTGTTGCTTTATTCGGCGGACTTATCAGATTACTGCAGGACTCCGGCGGAGCTCTGGGATTCGGAAACTTTGCGGCAAAATATGCCAATACACAGAGAAAAAGCCTGTTTCTGACTTATTTACTCGGAATAATCGTTTTTGTAGATGAATATCTAAATGCTCTTGCGGTGACTGCTTCCATGAGGAGCCTTACGGATAAAAACAAAGTTCCGCGAGAAATGCTGGCAGTAACAGTTAATACCGCGGGAACTCCTATGTGCGCCCTGGTACCCATTTCTACGTGGGGAGGGTTTTACATAGCGCTCATAGGAGATGAAGGCTTGCTGGAGGGAACCGGCTTGACGGGAATGGAGATGTATGTTAAAACTATTCCATATATGATATATCCTTTCGCAATCATGATTATCATGTTCTTAGTGATAATGGGATGGTTCCCTAAAATCGGCACATTGAAAAAAGCTTATCAGCGTGTTGAATCCACCGGAAATCTGTTTCCGCTGTCCGGCTGCATCGCAGATGAAGAAATGGAGAGCTATAATCCTGATGATGCCAAAATCAGAGACTTTATCGTGCCGATGCTGGCGCTTGTAGCAGGAACTCTTCTGGGCGGAGGAGACATTGTGATAGGAGCTGTGGCAGCTATAGCAGCATGCGGATTCCTGTATATATTAACAAAAAATATGACGTTGGCGCAGTTTGTTGACAGTTTTATAAACGGTGTCAAAGATATGGTATATATACTTGTGATGATATTGTTTATCTTTCTGTTTGTCGAAGGATGTACCAAGCTGGGCTTTGCTGAGTATGTTATTGACTTGATTGTGCCGATTATGACACCTGAGCTGTTGCCGCCGTTTATTTTTCTGGTACTTGCTTTAGTATCCTTTGGTGTAGGAAGTTACTGGTCGGTATCGGCTATAGCTTTACCAATCGTTATTCCTATGGCAATACATTTTGGAATAAGCATGCCGCTGATGTTGGGAGTTATAGTCTCAGCGGCAGTGTTCGGAAGCCAGGCTTGCTTCTATTGCGAGGTCATTCTTTTATCTGCGACAGCCGCACAAATAGAGCCGGCTGAAGTTGGATTTGCCAACTTACCGTATGCCATCATAGCATTGATTGCTTCTACGGGGATATATGGAGTGCTGGCCTGCATTTGATAATTAAAGAGGCTCGGGGTTCACTCCGAGCCTCTGTCAGTTACGGAGAAGAGAGTATGAAGGAATATATTGGATTAGCTAAATGCAGAGTGTTGTCAGTAGAAGACTGCCCTTTTCATGTATGCCATGAACTGGCTGTTTTTTATATTATTGAAGGAACTCTTGAATTCAAAACTGTATCAGGTACGCATATTCTTAATCAAGGACAAACGGAAATCATAAATGTCAAAGAACCTGTAGCCTTTTCTGCGCCCGAAGGAGGCAGTCCGGCTAAAATCCTTATGCTGTCTTTTGATAAAGAATACTTGAGCTTTTTAGATTATAATTTTGAAACGGTAACATTTAATTGCAATGTCAGCAATTTTTTTTGCGTGTCCGCACAGCCCTATCAGATTCAGAATCTGACGGCAAAAATGCTTTCGATAGTTATGGATATGGTCAAGAACGAGCCCTATCAGAAAGTAAACAGAAAATCAGAAGAATTGATAATGTATATAATAAAAAATTTTGATGATGTGTCTTACGCTTTTGAAAAAGAATCAGATCAAAACATAGATAAAGAACGATTTAAACGTATAAGCGAATATATGATAGGCCACGTAGCAGAAAGAGTTTCCCTTTCACATATCGCCCAGAATGAGTACCTAAGCATTCAATATTTGTCAAAAAAATTCGCTGTCCATCTTGATAAGAATTATCATGATATACTAAACTACTATAGAATTATCAACGCTGTCATACAGCTTCTTGATACTGATGACAGTCTGACCTTTATCGCTGAAAACAGCGGATTTTCGTCTGTCAGATATTATAACAAAATATTCAGAGATTATATGGGCGTTCTTCCTTCTAAATTTAGAGCCTTGAATAAAAACATTTCTCCTAAAATTACGGAATGTGAGCCGGACAAGAGACTTTTAGAGAACATACTGGAAAAGATTACGTCAGATATATTAGAACTCGATGCTTCCGGTAGATTTCAGATTAATATAAGCAATGAGCAGGGTATTGCGGGTACATTGTGCTTAGATGGCATCAAAGAAAACGCCGTGTATACTTTTTTCGTTAAAGAAAACGGACAACAAAAGTTAATTGTAGTAGAGCGTGAAAATGAAACAGACAGGCTGGCGAAAAAAATAATAGAAAAATATGTAGATGACGGTGAACAGCTGAAGCAGCTTATCGGCAGAAAGATTGAATATATTTTTTTACAGCGAGACGAACATTTATTTCATGTAAATGTTGAAGAAAAAGAAAACATAACTATTACAGTGATTAATATAGAGAATATAAATCCTATTTTTGGCAGCTGAAATCAGAAAAAACTGTCAGACGACTCCCACGCTGAGGTTTGACGGTTTTTTTATTGGCTTCAGACTTGCAGCATTTTTCCCGGCTTTTTGTTTAATAAACGATATGGTATAATACTTCTATGAAATAATTGGAGGTAGTTGTATGTCAAGTGCAGCACAGAGAGCCGAATTACAATCACAGATATGGAAAATAGCCAATGAGGTCCGTGGGTCAGTAGATGGTTGGGACTTCAAGCAGTATGTATTAGGAACCCTTTTCTACCGTTTTATCAGTGAGAATTTTATCAACTACATTGAAGGCGGGGATAGCAGCATAAATTATGCAGAATTGGATGATTCAATTATAACGAAAGAAATTAAAGATGATGCTGTTAAAACAAAGGGATACTTTATTTATCCCAGCCAGTTGTTTTGCAGAATAGCAAAGAGCGCCAATACAAATGAAAGCCTCAATACCGATCTAAAAACCATATTTGATGAAATTGAAAATTCTGCAAGCGGCTATCCTTCTGAACGAGATATCAAAGGGCTGTTTGCTGATTTTGATACAACAAGTAACAGATTGGGAAATACGGTAAAAGATAAAAATACGCGTCTTGCAGCTGTTATCAAA
>UQEW01000056.1 GCA_900540145.1 uncultured Eubacteriales bacterium | reverse complement strand
GGCGTGGTGGGCGCATATAAAGATTTGTCAGAAAAATATGCTTTCATCGGATGGATGGGAGCGATTGCCCCATGGATGATTTTATCATTTTATTGTATGCTTGGAGGATATTGCATTAAATATGCAGTAGCCAATCTGGGAGACTTCTTTGATGCCGGCTGGGGAATAGGTGGACAAGACAGTGCGGAATTTTTCAGCCAGTTCACGACAGATATGGTAGAAACAGTTACGTTTTCACTTATTTTTGCGTTTCTGACTATATGGATAGTGAGAGGGGGCGTTTCTGAAGGAATAGAAAAGTTCTCGACTATAGCGATGCCGATGCTGTTTGTAATGCTGGTGATAGTGGTTGTGAGAAGTGTTACGCTGCCGGGCGCATCGGAAGGTCTTGAATTTATGTTTAAACCTGACTGGTCTGCCTTTGAGGGCACAGGGTGGATAACAGTGCTGGCTGTTGCAGGGGGACAGATGTTCTTCTCGCTGTCTCTGGGTATGTCCATAATGATAGCATATGGTTCATATTTGCCAAAAAATCAAAACCTGGAAAGGAATGCTCTTGTTATACCGTTGGCGGACACGACAGTGGCTGTATTAGCAGGTCTTGCAACACTTCCTGCAGTATTTTCGGCAGGGCTTGAGCCTACCCAAGGACCGGGGATGTTATTTATAACTCTGCAAACCGTATTCAGTTCAATGGGCGGATTCGGACCGATATTCGGATTTATATTCTACGGACTTGTATTTATTGCGGCAATCACTTCTTCGATTTCGCTGTTGGAAGGCATAGTAGCTGTTGGAGTGGATAGAGCTATAGAAAAAGGGAAAAAACCAAACAGGAAGAGAATAGTTACTATGCTTGGAATAAGTATCGCTATAACATCTACTATAGTTTCGTTGGACGGGCTGGGAGCCAACGGATTTCCTCAATTCTTCGGTCAAAGCTCCTGGCTGGATGCTATAGATTTGATTTCAGAAGGAATACTGATGCCTCTGGGAGCGTGCTATTGCGCCATTGTGATTCCGGTAGAAATGGTAGATGAGGAAGTGAGTCTTAATGGCAACAGGTTCAGAACGAAGAACTTTTATAATTTCTGTGTAAAGTTTATCGCACCGATAATGATGGTAATGGTTTTGTTGGGACAACTGGATACCTTCTTTAAAATTGGAATGTTCAGTTAAGATTACTGGACCTGCGAGCTAAGTTGATGAAAAGGAAGAGAAAATGAACTTTTTAGAAGAGCGGATAATAAAAGACGGAATTGTAAAAGAAGGCAATGTTTTAAAGGTAGACAGTTTTCTCAACCACCAGATGGATATAAAGCTATTTGACATGATGGGAGCTGAGTTTAAAAAACGATTTGCCGGGGAGAAAATAACAAAAATATTGACCATAGAGGCTTCCGGAATAGGTATAGCTTGTGTGGCAGCGCAGCATTTTAATGTGCCTGTGGTCTTCGCTAAAAAATCTAAAAGTATCAATCTCGAAGGCGAAATGTATACTGCAGAGGTCGAGTCGTTTACCCATGGAAATAAGAATCAGATTATAGTTTCTAAGAAATTTCTTTCGGAAGATGATAAAGTACTTATAATAGACGATTTTCTGGCCAACGGCTGTGCTTTGCAGGGACTGATAAAAATAGTCGATGATGCCGGCGCGTCAGTTGCGGGCATCGGAATAGCCATTGAAAAAGGTTTTCAGCCGGGAGGAAAGATCATCAGAAATCTGGGATATCATCTGGAATCCCTGGCTATTGTTGACGATATGGACAGCCATACCGGAGAGATAAAGTTCAGATAAAGAAATAACAAAAAATACCACAGTCCGCCAGCTCGGTCTGTGGTATTTATTTTGTGCAGTTGACTATATCTCCAACTCCCGGAAGCACCAGTCTAGGTCTGTATGGGAAAAGATCGATGTCTGCGCGGGAAGTTACACCCGAAAGGACCAGCACTGTGTCCAAGCCTGTTTCTATGCCGGCGACTATATCGGTATCCATTCGGTCTCCGATCATAGCTGCTTCATCTGAATGGATATCCAGCATTCTGAGACCGGTTCTCATCATTAGCGGATTAGGTTTGCCTATGAAGTAGGCTTTCTTTCCCGTAGCCATTTCGATAGGCGATATCAAAGCTCTGCATGCAGGAGCGATACCGGTAGTAGTGGGTCCTGTCAAGTCGGAATTTGTACCTATGAGTTTGGCTCCGCCCAGAACCAAGGAGACTGCCTTGTTTACCGTTTCATAATTATAAGAAGGGCTTTCTCCCACTATAACGTAGTCCGGTGATTTATCGGTTATAGCGATGCCTTCCTGATATAGGGCTCCGATAAGACCGGAATCTCCTATTACGTAGGCGCTGCACTGAGGCGATTGCTGACTGACAAATTTTGCTGTAGCAAGGGCGCTGGTATAAAAGTGGGTTTCGTCCACATCAAGCCCCATGTTTTTTAATTTCAGCTTAAGTTCCAATGGAGTCTTTCCACTGTTATTGGTCAGAAAAAGGAACTTTTTATCGTTTTTGTAAAGCCAGTCCACGAATTCCTTTACGCCGGGCAGAAGCTTGTCACCGTGATATATGACACCGTCCATATCGCATATAAAACCTCTTTTTGCTCTCAGCTCTTCCATATTTTCACCTCCTTTCCCATTATATTATATACACAGAAGATGAAGTTTACAATCATAGCATGTAAAATGTATGTAAAAAATCGGGCTCAGCTGAAATGCCGAGTCTAAATTTTTTTGAAAAAAAGGTTGATTTTTACAGCGGTCCGTGTATAATAATTATATTATTTAAATTTTTATGCACAAATTGACGGGAAAACCCGAAGAAATATGCAAAAAATATTAAAAAAATTTATAAAACAGGAGATATAAAAATGGAAAAGGAAAAAGTAATTCTGGCATACTCGGGAGGCCTTGACACATCTGTCATAATGGCATGGCTCAAAGAAAACACGGATTTTGACATAATAGCAGTATGCTGTAACGCAGGACAAAAAGAAGATTTCGACGCTATCGAAAAGAAGGCGTTGGCTACAGGAGCCAGCAAGGCTTACACTATTGACATCAGAGAAGAGTTTATAACCGATTTCATTTGGCCTACGTTGAAGGCCGGCGCTGTTTATGAAGGTCAATATATGCTTGGAACTGCTATGGCAAGACCTTTGATGGCAAAAAAATTGGTGGAAGTGGCAGAGAAGGAAAATGCTTTTTACATAGCTCATGGATGCACCGGCAAGGGAAATGACCAAGTTCGTTTTGAGGTGACTGTTAAAGCGCTGAACCCGGCCATCAAGATAATCGCTCCGTGGAGAATTTGGGATATGCAGTCTCGTGAGGAGCTGATAGAATATGCTCAAAATCACGGCATTCCTATCAACCAGACCATAAAGAAGATATACAGCCGCGATGAGAATATCTGGCATATAAGCCATGAGGGCGGCGAGTTGGAAAACCCTTGGAATGAACATCTCAACAGCATACACGTCCTCAGCGTACCTCCTGAAGAGGCGCCTGATAAGCCGGAGTATGTGGACATTGAGTTCGAAAAGGGTATTCCTGTAGCTGTAAATGGAGAAAAGATGGATTGCATTTCGCTGCTTACCAAGCTCAATGAAATGGGCAGCAGAAATGGAGTAGGCACAGTAGATATAATCGAAAATCGTCTTGTAGGTATGAAATCCAGAGGCGTTTATGAGACTCCCGGCGGCACAATCCTCTTTGCTGCTCACACCGGGCTGGAACAGCTCATATTGGATAGAGACACGACTCAATACAAAAATATTGTAGCTCAAAAGTTCTCTCAGCTGGTTTATGATGGCCTTTGGTATACGCCTCTCAGAGAGGCTATCAGCGCTTTTGTTGACAGCACGCAGCAGCTGGTTACAGGCACTGTAAAAATGAAGCTTTACAAAGGTTCAGCTGTAGTAGCCGGCAGAAAGGCGCCATACTCCCTGTATAATGAAGAATTCGCTACTTTCAGCAAGGACGAAGTGTATAACCAGAGCGATGCAGAGGGATTCATCAATCTATTTGCATTACCTTTGAAGATACGCGCTATACAGAAAATCACCGTGGAAGGAGGAGCGTCTCAGAATGAAACTTTGGAAAGGAAGGTTCTCAAAGGCGGCGACTTCATCCGCTGATGAATTTAATGCTTCGATAGGCTTTGACCAGCGACTTTACCAGGAGGACATAGCTGGAAGTATCGCTCATGCTAAAATGCTCGGCAAACAAGGCATAATCTCTGAAGATGACGCGTCCCTCATCGTCAAGACCCTCGAAGAAATAAGAAAAGACATAAAGGACGGTAAAGTGGAATTTTCCGTAGAGTCGGAAGATATCCACATGAACATAGAAACTATCCTGACGCAGCGCATAGGCGACGTGGGAAAGAAGCTACATACCGCTCGCAGCAGGAACGATCAGGTAGCTGTAGATTTCAGGCTTTATCTGAAAAAAGAGACCGGTGAAATTGACAAAGCATTGCAGGCATTGACTGATACGCTGGTAACGCTGGCAAAGAAGCACACGGATACAATTATGCCCGGATACACCCATCTGCAAAGGGCTCAACCTGTTACTCTGGCTTATCACCTGCTGGCGTACTACCAGATGTTTTCCAGAGACAGAGAGCGTTTCGCTGACTGCCTCAAGCGCATAGACAGGCTTCCTCTGGGAAGCGGCGCTTTGGCCGGTACTACATATCAGACTGACAGAGATTTTTTAGCAAAGGAATTGGGCTTTGCTTCGGTTTTGCCTAACGGAATGGATGCAGTGGCAGATAGGGACTTCGCCATAGAATTTGTAGAATGCTGCGCCGTCACCATGATGCATTTATCAAGATTTTGCGAGGAGCTGATACTCTGGAGCAGCGTGGAGTTCAATTTTATAGAGATAGATGACGCATTCTCCACCGGCAGCAGCATCATGCCTCAGAAAAAGAATCCTGACATGGCTGAGCTGATAAGAGGAAAGAGCGGCAGAGTGTACGGAGATCTGATGAGCCTCCTGACTTTATGCAAGGGACTTCCTATGGCATATAATAAGGACTTGCAGGAAGATAAAGAACCGACTTTTGACGCGGCTGATACGGTAAAGGCTTCCGTTTCCATCTTCACCGAAATGATTTCAACTATGCAGGTCAAAACGGACAACATGGAAAAAGCTGCCAAGTACGGCTACATGAACGCCACCGACGCTGCCGATTACCTTGTGTCCAAAGGCATACCTTTCAGAGACTGTCATGAGATAATAGGCAGGATAGTGCTTTATTGCATAGGGAAGGGCATAGCCATCGAAGAAATGTCCATGGAGGAATTCAAGTCTTTTTCAGATAAGTTTGAAGAGGATATATACGAGAAAATAGATATACGAAATTGCATAAAAGCTAAGAAGTCCAAAGGTTCCACTTCATTTGAAAGCGTAGCCGCGCAGATTGCTGAGATAGAGGGGTGACTTCCTGCTTATTGAGGTTGCCTTGAAGGCGCATAGCAATATTATGAATGATGTGTTTCTCGCTACTTGATTTTGATATTGGATCGACGGCTGTCTATATAGCCGTGCAGCGAGCTTATAATGGTGCTGTCTCAAAATGAAATAATCAGAGACAGCATCTATGCTTTCTGCACACTGAATGGCGCGGGATGGAGGCGTAATGAATAAACATGAATAAATTTTAAACGCAAACTCCACGAATTCTTGAAAAATTTATTGCCTTATAGGAGCGACACCTATAAATATGCTAAAATAAGGAAGATTTATAGGTGTAATGGTATTAAGGGACTTTTAAGTTAGCGCATTACAAAACATTTTTAAGTGCATCTGTTGACATATTGCGACAGATTTTCGTACATTTTGACATGATAACCTTAAAATCGACAATTGTACAACCAATAATAGTTCCCTAGCACTTTAAATGTTTATGCATTTATAAAATAAAGTCGTACTCCCTTTAAAAAACTCCTATAAAACTACAAAAAAAACAGCGGTTTATAGGGGCCCATCCTATAAATCATAAAAAAAGGGCTTTTTTATAGGAGCTAGGCATCAGACCTAGCCTGACAAGGCAAGAGCCAAGTAATGGTGGAATTATCAGGTTAAATTAAAAGCAAGAAGGGCAGATGTGGCGAGGCGAAATTCGCCTGACGTGGCGTCTGCTACTAAAAAAGAAGGTTTCTGCGGAAGAGACCTTCTTTTTTTCAGCCTTTTACCGGTTAAAAATGATGTCAGTCATACCGAAAATAAGCTTGATGGTGTAACATAACATCATCCAAAATACCATGATCATCAAAGCCCAACCTCCAATAAGCTTTGTCAATAGGATCGTCTGTTTCGTAAGTAAGGATATAATCACCATAGGTTGATTCAAAGCTATCGTCTGGCTGACCATATAGATCTAACACGGTTTCCTTAGTAGACCATCCCAGCATCATACCACCGGGAAGACGGAGTTCTGTGCCGGAAAAGTCATAATTTCCATATATTATATGGATACCACCTACAATACTATCAGAAATACTTATCGTGTTTTCTGTAGTGTTAAAGGCACAGACACTGATAATTTGTTCACGGTCATTGGTCAAGGAGATCCACTCCCATTCATATGACGCATTCGGCTCGTCCGCACCAGCCAGATAAAGGCCCGCGTCATCCTCGGAGATCTTCCATCCATCGTTAATAAAAGTCGTAAGGGGAACTGGCAATGTATAAACATTACTGTTGATTTGAATCGAAAAACTGTTCCAGTTATCCGGAAGGGCAGCAGATGGAGGATATAAAACTGCCGTTGAGGCATCGAGTTTCGTGATAAATTCCAGTGTCATCAATGTTGAGGTATGCGGCAGATAGGAAACTTTAGCAAATAGATTAAATTCGTTTTCCGACCATAACTCACGTCCCTCTTTTAACAGTCTTTCGCTGATATTAAAGGATTGGCGTTCGCCGGTAATGTCCACACCGCGCAAGTAGTATCTGGTCGGATTATCTCCCACCCCCATCTCATCATCAAATTCCAGACGATCTAAATATGTGGTTTCCGGACACTTGAGATAGGATATATCTAAAATAAGTGGGCGAATAAGGAAAAAAGCGGCAATTGTACAAAGTATGATAACCACTGTTCTTCCGAATTTTTGTTTGAATGATGTATCCGGCTGAATCAGCTTTACGACGAAGACCAGGGCAATAATTATCGCCAATAGTCCTAAACAGCCATTGACAATTACAGTTTGAATAAAACCTGTGATTCCGATGGTAAAAGTATCGGAATTCACGAACCAATCCATCGCTCCAAAGATGGCAATCGGTAAAAAAATAACGATTACAAGGAATAAAACGAATAGTTTCATCTCTTTTTTTTCAGATTTGCTGCCTGGTAATCTTTTGCTGGTTTTGTTATCTTTCATATCGTTTGTTTTTCTGTTATTTATCTCTCTTATTTATGAATAAAGCTATAAATTTCATCCAGTTGCTGCCATGTCAATGGGGTAACGTCCTCTACTTATAGTTATAGCACTTAGCTCGCTCGATGACATGAAAACACGGTAAAGCGTTCGTAAATTTTGTGATAAGTTAAAAAAGGTTTGTTAAATCATAATTTCCACAGCAAATCCAATTGACTCTGTCCATGAGTCTTGACGGATAGCTGCTTATTGTAACGGAATTTTATATGGACTTAACTTATCCGCGATAGAAAACAGGCAAGAGTCAAGGCATAATTATACTATATTAGTATATCTAAACAACGCCTGCCGGTATGCGAAAGAGATGTCGAGGCAAACGGACATCATTGTTGCGACAGTGGGCTGAATGGAGTTTCCAAACCCTCAGAAAGGAGAGTGCATTGATGGCTGAAAAACGAGCTGTCCGCTTTGGGAAATGGCTGATCAAGGTTGCGATATCTTATATGGTGTTTATTGGTATTGGCTGGCTGCTCGGGCGGATTCCGGCCGGACGATTCGGCTTGCCCGAAGAAATGTTACTGAATCTGAGAATGTTTCTCATGATTCTGGGTCCCATCTATCTCACACTGATCGTAAAAATTGTTCTGACAATTCTGGCCGCAATAAAACACAGAGAAAAAGATACAGCCGAGCAAAACAGTGGCGTTTTGTTTGCCGTAACCGCCATATTGCTGCTTGTAAATCTGTCCAATGCCCAGACCATAGCTGATTTGAGCAGCGGGCTCATAGAAGGCAAAGGGTTGAAAAGCCTGAACAGGAGCCAACGATATACCTTAAAGGGCAAGCGGTTTTTAAATATTTTTCTTCCCATCGCCTTTTATATGCTTATCTTGGAGATTCTGACCTTGCTGGTCTGCATTGTTACCTTTGAGCCTCTACACGACACGACAAATAGAGCTTTTATTTTTACTATCGCCCTGACAGCCCTGCTTCTGCTGTTGATCCCTATCATCCTCACATTTATCTCCGGGTTTAAAGGGGATAAGGCGGAACATGAAGAAAAGCGGGAAAAGGAACGGCAGGCTGCTGTTGCGTCCGGCGACCTGGTTCTGGAAACTGATCCTATTCGCCGCAGGAAGTATCTACGGCTGCCAAAGCTGCTTGCGCTGCTGGTTTGTCCCGGCGTGTTATTGCTTTCTTTTCTCGTCCTGTTTTTTACTCAAAATGCTCAGGATTATCTGGCGGTCTTTCTGTTGCGCCGGCTGTTCATGGCTCTGGCTGCCGCATCCCTATTCGCTGTAATTCCTCTTTTGATGTACTGGGCAAACTGTTCAGGCACATCTTTGGTACAGCGCGTGTATCTATCGGAAAACAGGCTCTGCTATACCGGTTACAGAGGCAGCATGGATGAACGAGTCGAGTTCGCCTTTGTATTGCTCCGATTAGAAAGCTTTCGTGTAGAAAAACGCTCAATCCGTATCCGAGGAACATTTGCACGAATAACAAAGGATACCTATGGTGTATATAAGAAAAATTGTATTCACAAGACTATATGGATACCGCGTACTTTTTCGGAAGAGCAGGAGCGCGTTCTTCTGGATTATTTAAAATATTAATAGGTGAAAAAAACCCGCTGTGCTGATATAATGGTTTTATTATGAAACAGAGAAAAGAGATAAAGAAACGCAGCAAAACATCATTGAAGAACCATTACGCTATATTTTTGGCCGCGTGCCTTATAGCGGCTTTTTTAGGCTCTGAATTTTCCAGCTCCCTTAACATTTCATCTGCAGATGATCAGCTTGTTCAGTCAATCGAGACGGAGGAAGATTTTCAAACTAGAGTAAGCGGAATTACATGGACTGACGTATTGGAAATTATAGCTGAAAACGGCACCGATGCAGGACGAGAAGTGACTAAACAGACAGAGGAGGAAGAGATAAGAGAGTCAGAGGACGGAAATCCCATGTTTGAGCGCAGCAGAGGAGTGCTTGCCAATGTGGTCAATCAATTGAGCTCAGGCTCCATAGTGGTTACTCTTGTAGCAGCCATAGCTTCCATTACAGGCTCGGAAAATATGGGAGTACTCATATTAATAATCCTTGGAGCTGCCATTAACTTCGGCTTCTGGTTTTTTGTCATCAACACTTTTAGCGTAGCGATGAGAAGAGTATTTATGGAGGGAATGATATATGAAAAAGTGACGCTTCAGCGCTTTTTATTCCTTATACGGGTGAAAAGGTGGTTTAAGGCGTCTCGCACTATGCTGCTGGAATACATTTTCTATACATTGTGGTGTCTCACCGTGATTGGTGGCATTGTCAAAAGATATTCATATTTCCTTGTGCCTTACATAGTTGCCGAAAACCCCGATATAAAAGCACGCCAAGCCATAACTCTTTCTCGAAAAATGATGAAGGGACATAAATGGGAATGCTTCAAATTGGAGCTTTCCTTCGCAGGCTGGTGGCTACTTGGGGCTGTGACTATGGGTATATTTAATGTGTTATTTACCAACCCTTATAAGATAGCGGCTTTTACAGGATATTACGCTCAGCTAAGAGTTCAGGCAAAGGAAAACCACATCGAGGGAGCCGAGCTTTTGAACGACAGATACCTTTATGAAAAAGCCGATGAAATGCTTATCGCTTCCAAGTATGGAGAAGTAATCAGCGTTATGGAATCGCCTGAAGATGAAAAGGAAGCGCTGACCGGATGGAGAGGATTTTTGGCAAACAATTTCGGCGTAATTGTCATGCGAAGACAACAGGACAGAATGTATGAAAGACATCAAGCAGAATATGTCCGCATACATGAACTGATAGACGATGTGCAGGGACTTGCCTATCCTACAAGGCTTTATCCTATGCCTGAAGAGGAACGCCGTAAGCTGGTACAGTCAATTAACTACATGCGCCATTACACAGTGTGGTCGCTGATGGCAATCTTTTTGGCGATGTCCTTTGTGGGATGGCTGTGGGAAGTAAGCCTTCATCTTATAACTGACGGCGATTTTGTGAACAGGGGAGCGCTTCACGGACCTTGGCTGCCGATATATGGCACGGGCTCCGTTCTCATCCTCACGGTACTCAATCGGCTCAGGCAGAAGCCTATACTGGAATTTACCGCTATCGTGGTGCTATGTGGATTCCTGGAATACATGACTTCACTTATAATGGAAATCGTTACAGACGGCATGAGATGGTGGGATTACAGCGGATATTTTCTTAATTTAAATGGCAGGATATGTGCGGAGGGACTTCTGGTATTCGGCATAGGAGGTCTTGCGATCGTGTATTTTATCGCGCCGGTCATAGATGATATCTTAAGGCGGCTCAATGAAAAAAAGGTAATGACTGTCTGTGCGACATTGATGCTGATATTTGCTGCTGACGCAGTTTATTCTCAGTTTTACCCCAATACGGGAGAGGGAATAACCAACATAGAAAAAAACGATAGTGCAGAGACAGCACAGAAAGGAATAACAGGTAGGTCAGATGAAAGCGCTAGTATATAAAGGAAATGGTATTATCGATATGGAAGACAGGCCAATGCCTGAGCTAAATGATGAAAGAGATGCCATAGTTAGAGTAACTTTGACATCAATATGCTCCAGCGATATACATATAAAACACGGAGCTGTGCCAAAAGCCAGGCCTGGTGTTATATTGGGACATGAGTTTGTCGGCCGTGTGGAAAAAACGGGAAGCATGGTGAAAAAAGTAAAGCCTGGCGACAGGGTGTCAGTCAACGTAGAGACTTTTTGCGGCGAATGCTTTTTCTGCAAAAAAGGATATGTAAATAATTGCACAGACAAAGACGGAGGCTGGGCTCTGGGCTGCCGTATAGACGGCGGACAGGCGGAATACGTAAATGTGCCTTTTGCCGATAACGGACTTACGATTATACCGGACAATATTACAGACGAGCAGGCGCTTTTCAACGGAGATATTTTGTCAACAGGTTTTTGGGCTGCCAGGCTAGGCGAGATTAGGCCAGCTGATACGGTAGCTGTCATAGGAGCTGGACCGACAGGACTTTGCACAATGATGTGTGCCAAACTTTACACGCCGGCGAGGATAATAGCTATAGATATTGATGAACACAGGCTTGCCTTGGCAAAGGAAAAAGGGCTAGCTGACGTTACTTTGACAGCCGGAAAAGACGATATCGAAGCCGCTGTATTTTCATTAACGGAAGACAGGGGCGCTGATGTGGTGTTTGAAGCAGCCGGCGGGCGGGATACATTTCAGACTGCGTGGAAGATAGCAAGGCCTAATGCCACAGCAGTAATCGTGGCTATGTATGAAGAACCGCAGATGCTGCCGCTCCCCGACATGTACGGGAAAAATCTTATCTTCAAAACAGGCGGAGTGGACGGAAGCTTTTGCAGAGAAATAATGGAATTGACAGCGTGTGGCAAATTAGACGCCGGTTTTCTGATCACCCACAGGTACAGGCTGGACGATATAATGGAAGCGTACAGGGTGTTTGAGAACAAAGAAGATAACGTTATTAAGATTGCCGTCAAGCCGTAAGGATAACGAGACAATGCGATGGTAGGCATGCGATGGTGCGACAATGTGGAAGTGAGGCACGCGATGGTGCGACAACGCGATGGTAGGCATGCGATGGTGCGACAACGCGGAAGAATAAAATTACTATAAATATAAGAAAGGATCGAATCGTGAAATGATAATAACAAGTTTTGAGCAGATAAAGGAAAATATGCATGTGAACACAAAGCGGACTGTGGCAGTGGCATCGGCTGTGGAGGATAAAACTTTGGAGGCTGTCATGCGGGCTCACGATGAGGGATTAGTGGACTACATATTGACAGGCCCCGCGGACGAGATAATCGCCACAGCAGACAAGATAGGACGTGACATTGACAAGGAACGAATAGTGGATACTGCTGATGACCAGGAATCGGCAGCAAAAGCGGTTGAACTGGTGCGAACGGGAGAAGCGGATTTTCTGCAAAAGGGTCTTTTGCATACATCTACGCTGCTTAAAGCTGTTGTAAACAGAGAAAATGGTCTTCGTACAGGGAAAATGATGAACTTTGTGGCAATGTTCCAGACGTCGTCATACCATAAACTGTTTGCTATCACCGACGGAGGGATGCAGATAGCGCCTACGCTGGAACAGAAAAAAGGAATAATAGAAAATACGGTGGAGCTTTTTCACAGCTTTGGAGTCAAAGAACCAAAAGTGGCGTGTATGTGCGCTGTGGAGGAGATCAACCCTAAAATGCAAGAAACCGTAGAGGCGGCGGCTCTTAAAGAGATGAACATAACAGGGGATATAAAAGGCTGTATAGTAGAAGGCCCTATTTCCTTTGACCTTGCCATGATTCCAAAGACAGCAAAAGTTAAGAAGTTTTCCAGCCCGGTGGCAGGAGATGCTGATATAATTTTGGCGCCGGGGATCGCAGCAGGAAATATGCTGATAAAATCCTTGTACACTTTCGGAGGCGCAGTGATGGGAGGAGTTGTGCTGGGCGGCGCTTGCCCTGTCTCCATGACTTCAAGAGACTCCAGCGTAGAAAGTCGCATGTCGTCTCTTTTGCTGAGCTGCAGTATACTTCAGAGAAAATAGGATGAAAAATATCTTCGACTCGGCCGGTTGAAAGTGGATACTGCAGGCAATGGCAGTAGAAAAGGCAAAAACCCACGATTTTGCTTTTCTGTGTTAGAATCGTGGGGCAAAAACCTACGATTTTCAAATTTTTATTCAAATCGTGGGGCTGTGTGCGACAACGAATAGCCGCCAAGCGCCTTAAGAACACTTCTGCTGAGCCTTCATTGTTAAGATATCGATTTTAAATTACTTTTTTCAACACGATTCGATATAAATCGACGAAGTTCGCAGAGCACAGGGACATCAAACTTTATCACTAAAATCACTGAGCTTCAGAGCACCCCCACGATTTTTTCACAAAAAATAAGAATCGTGGGTTTTTGACCCACTTTTTCTATAGAAAAAAAGAAATCGTGGGTTTTTGTTGCATTTGCTACAACATGGTATTCATCGTCTCTATCGCGCGGGATATGACGTTTGCGTCAGGCGAACCATCAAAGCTTTTAGCTTTGCTTACCATTCCCCTCCCCACGATTTTTCGCCAGGAACCTCCTGTGTCAAGCTTTTTGCTTTTATTGTTTCGGCGGTGAAAATACCTGCTTTCTTCTGAAGCATGATTTTAAAGGACACACCATAGGTTGACAGGTATATTTTCTTATAACTATAATATATCTGTAAGCAAATTCAGATATAATGAATCGAAAAAATAAAAGGGGAAACAGATGAAAAATAAATCGTGGAAGGTTTTTCAGTTAATTCAGTTAGCTGTGTTTGCGGGATTGAGCATTTTCTTATTCGTAAGAACGCTGGATGGAACGGGAGCTGTAGAGACGCCGCAGGCAAAACTCATAGGTTTTGTAGCATGGACAGCATTTTATCTTGCGTTGCTGATTATAGAATGGGGGATATATTTCTTAGTTAAATGGACCAGGCGATAGACGTTTGAAAATGATGGAGGTAAAAATGAAAGTATATATCAGTGCAGACATTGAAGGAGTTACAGGAGTTACTTCTTGGAATGAAACGGAGCTGGGAGATCATGAACATGCGGCGGCAGCGCTGCAAATGACAAGGGAGGTTTTGGCGGCTTGTGAAGCTGCAACTCAGTGCGGAGCCGATGAAATAGTGGTCAAAGACGCTCACGATTCGGCAAGAAACATGATTGCGGAAATGTTTCCTGATAATGTGGTCCTCATCCGAGGATGGACCAATACTCCCGAATCCATGATGGCAGGAATAGATGAAACCTTTGATGCGGCTATCTTTATCGGATATCACAGCGGAGCAGGATATAACGGAAATCCTCTTTCTCACACCATGAACAGAGGCAACAACTATGTTAAAATCAACGGAAAAAAAGCAGCGGAGTTCGACATGAATGCTTATGTTGCCGCTTATTATAACGTTCCTGTAGTGTTTGTCAGCGGAGACAAAGAACTCTGCGACCATGCCCAAGAACTCGTACCGGCCATTACGTCTGTTGGCGTCAAATACGGCATAGGCAACGCTACCTTTAACATGTCTTGCGAAAAAGCCTGCAGATTGATTAAAGATGGAGTAAAAGAAGGTCTTGAGCATCTGAATGATTGCCGCATTAAGTCGCCAGAGAAGTTTGAGATGGAAATAAACTTCAAAGAATGTGTAAGCGCGTTGCGTGCGTCATTTTACCCCGGTGTAAAGCAGCTGGATGCGAAAACCGTAACATATACAGGAAAAGACATTCAGGACATGATGACAGCCAGGATGTTTATACTTTAAGAAAGATTTTTAAGTGTTGGAGTTATAACCTATGAAAGATATGATAGCATACTGCGGGCTGGATTGTGAAAAATGCGATGCGTATATTGCGACTATCAATGATGACCAGCATCTACGTGAGAAGACGGCAAAATTATGGGCTAAATTAAACAACGCCCCGATTCTGCCCGAACACATAAACTGCCAAGGCTGCCGCGCCGGCGGAGTTAAAACTGTCTTTTGTGAGCATATGTGCGAAATCCGGAAATGCGCGTTGAAAAAAGGTGTTGCAACCTGCTGCGAATGTCCAGATATAGAAACGTGCTTAACTATTGAACCGATCATCGCCAATAGCCCTGCGGCTTTGAAAAACCTGAAGGGATAAGCCTTGATAGGATTAAAAAACAGCCTTATACGAGATGGAAAATACACCGAAGCTGTTGAGGAATATGAGGAGACGAAAGAGCGGAATTTAGGAAGGTAATGAATTCAAATTGTAATTTGGTATCATAGCTTCCGGCGGAGCGGTGCTGTTGGCTTTTTGTGATGCATATCTTATTTTGGATTACATAAATCAGAAAAACTGATGTCTGTGCAAGCGCGATGCCTGCAAAAAGCCAACATCGACTGAAAGGAGCGCACATGGTAACCATAGATCAACTTGAATTCATTCGACAACTTCTAAAAATTCGGCAATTAGCGACATTATATTCTGTTACTCATTTCTCTTGCATATTTTGTTTTCCTGCTCTTTTCGTCCATGTTTGTTCGCAGGTTGTATTCATTCTTGTCACAGAGCCTTGCGGACAAAAAATCAAAT
>UQEW01000055.1 GCA_900540145.1 uncultured Eubacteriales bacterium | reverse complement strand
CCGCATCAAATAATCACGTATGCTCTGGGCATACTGACAGATGGGTTTTGTCTACAGCCGGCTGTCTGCTGTTAACAAACTATCATACCTTTTCTGCTATTTCGTATATCAGCTTTTCTGTCTTATCCCATCCAAGGCAGGGGTCTGTTATGGACTGGCCGTAAACACTGCCGCCTATAGGCTGACATCCGTCTTCTATATAGCTTTCTATCATCAAGCCTTTGACCAGTTTTTTAATATCAGCAGATAATTCCATAGACTGGAGAACTTCCCTGGAGATCCTTATCTGCTCCATATATTGCTTGCCTGAGTTGGCATGGTTTACATCTACTATTACAGCCGGATTTTCCAATTCAGAATTGAAATACATATCGCATACGGTCTTTAAGTCCTCATAATGATAATTGGGAATAGATTGACCTCTCTTATTAGTATGTCCTCTCAATATGGCGTGGGCATAAGGATTGCCCTTGCTGACCACTTCCCAGTTTCTGTATATGAAAGTATGAGAACCGTGAGCCGCCTTTATGGCGTTCATCATTACAGAAAGGTCGCCGCTGGTAGGGTTTTTCATGCCTACAGGGATATCAAGACCGCTGGCCGTCAACCGGTGAAACTGATTTTCTACAGACCTGGCGCCTACAGCTATGTACGACAAAAGGTCGCTGAGATACCTGTACTGCTCAGGATAAAGCATTTCATCTGCGCAGAAAAACTCGGTTTCTTCCATAGCTCTTATATAAGTTTCTCTTATGGTGACTATTCCGCGAAGCATGTCTTCATTCATGTTAGGGTCAGGCTGATGAAGCATTCCCTTGTATCCCATGCCGGTAGTACGAGGTTTGTTAGTATATACTCTCGGTATGATGCAGATTTTTTCCTGCACCTTGTCCTGCACTTTTCTCAGCCTGGATAGATAGTCCAAAACGGCCTCTTCGTTGTCAGCGGAACAAGGTCCTACCAAAAGCAGAAATTTATCTTTTCTTCCTGCCAATATGTCCTTTATCTCTCTATCTTTTTCTTCGCGCATCACCTTATATTTCTCGCTTATGGGAAACATTTCTTTGATGTCTTTTGGAATAGGCAGTCTGCGCTTAAAATCCATATTCATCGTTCTATTCCTCCTTTTCCTCCTTTTCCTTGGTTGCCGGAGGCTCTTTATCAAACAGCTTTCTCCTTGCTGTCGAGCGCCTCATCATATCCTTGATGCCTTCTTTATCTGCTTCCATCAACATCCTTTCCAGCTTGGAAAGCTCCATGGTAAAAAGTTTCATCTGATGAAGCAGCGCATCTTTGTTAAGCAAAAACAATTCGCTCCACATGGTCTCATCTATTCTTGCTATCCTGGTCAAATCTCTAAAAGAGTCACCTGTATAATCTTCCAGATTTTCAGTGTGGTCGCAGGTCATAAGCGACATGGCTATGCAATGGGTCAATTGAGACACGAAGCCTATCATTTCATCGTGGTCTTCAGGTGAAAGTTCAGAAATCTTGGCAAATTTCAATATTTCTCCGATTTGCCTGCAAACAGCTTTAGCTTCTTTAGTATTTTTTTCTGTCGGCACTACTATATAGTTGGCGTCATAAAAAATCGTTTCATCGCTGTGCTTGATTCCCAGCTTTTCGCAGCCGGCCATCGGGTGGGCCGCAATATATTCGCAGTCGTCTCTCAAAATATCTTGTATATATCTGACTAACCCGCCTTTAACACCTGTTACGTCGGTAATTATGGTTCCGCTTCTGAAATACCATTGATTCTTTTCAATCCATTCTTTAAAAATGTGAGGATACAGAGCAAAGATTATGACGTCAGCAGATTCTATCATCTCTCTGTCGATTTTAGTAGTTCCCCTTGCCACAATATTGTTTTCCAACGCAAAGTCTATAGTCTCCCGGTCGGTGTCTATAGCGTTGACTTTATATCCGGCTTTGGTAAATCCTCTCGCATAACTGCCTCCTACAATTCCCAGGCCCACTATTAATATATTGCTCTTGTTGTTAATCTTCAATCTCTTTCACCTCGATTCCTAAAGATTTCAGTTTTTCAAAAAAGTCCGGAAAGCTTTTGGTTACAGCCTCAGCTCCATCTATAACGCCGCCTGTCAGCGTCAAAAGGATTGCTTCAGCCATGACTATTCTGTGGTCGTTGTGTCCGTCAAGTTCGCCGGACGGTTTCTTAAATTCTATCGGATATATTATGACTTCATCATCATAGACCGACGATGACACTCCGAACTTGGCAAGCTCTTCGGTCATCACTTCCGCCCTGCTGCTTTCTTTTATCTTAAGCCTCCTGGTTCCGGAAAACACTCCGCCGTTTTTAGCTGCTGCTACCGCAAACAGTATGGGCGCCAGGTCAGGACAATCGGAAATATCTAAAGCAGGCGTGCCTTTCTTTAGCTGATCAAACATCTTACCGTATACTCTGTCTCCTTGGATGCTGTTCTCAGGTAAGTTGTCTATTTTGACATCGCCTCCGAAAACGTTGAGAGCTTCGAAAAAAGCCGCGTTGGAATAATCGCCCTCAACCCAGGCTTCGCTGCATTTGTATTCTTGATTTCCCTTTATATATATTGTCTTCTCATCATGCCAAGAAGCCTCCACTCCGAACAACGCCAAAGCAGAAATAGTCATATTGATGTACGAACGGCTTTCTATCGGAGGCGTTATGGTCACTACGCTGTCTCCGTCAAGAAGAGGAAGCGCGAAAAGCAATCCGCTGATAAACTGGCTGGATATGTTGCCTGCCAGCTTAAAATTCCCTGATTTTAGAGGGCCTTTAACCATAAGGCTTGTTTCATCCTGAGAAAACAACAGCCCTCTGTCTTCACACATGGTCTTATATATTCCCAGAGGTCTTTCCATAAGCCGCTTGCTGCCCCTCAAAACAGCGTTGGCTCCTGATATCAAGCATAAAGGAACAAAAAATCTAAGGGTGCTGCCGCTTTCACCGCAGTCCAAAATTTTCCCGGCTGAAGCATTTTTTATGTCTGCTCCTGTTACTCTGATAGAGCCCTCAGCCTCTTCAAGCTTTACTCCCACAGCCCTGAGGCAGTCCATGGTGGCCTCCACATCTTTCGATCTTACTATGCCATGAACGATGCATGTGCCTTTTGATAGACCGGCGCATATCAGCAGTCTGTGCGCCATGCTTTTGGATGGCGGTGCTTTCACTATTCCCTTTGCTTTGCCTTCGTTTATTCTAATCTTCATTTGCGTTCTCCGATTTTACCTCATCCGATTTTGTCTTATCCGATCTTGTCTTATTCGCCTTTTCTTTTTCCAGCACGCTAACCAAATAATCTATGGCATCCAAGTAGCCCAAAAATCCTTTTCCCATCACGGTAAAGCAGCAAGCCTGCCTTATATAGCTTATCTGCCTGAAATTTTCTCTTTCTTTTACATTGGAAATGTGTACTTCCGCAGTAGGTATCTTTGCAGCGGATACAGCGTCCAAAAGGGCTATGCTGGTATGGGTATAAGCTCCGGGGTTGATGACGATTCCGTCAACTTGCTCAAAATACGCTTGCTGTATTCTGTCCACCAGGTCTCCTTCGTGATTGGATTGAAAAAAATCGACTTCTACGCCTTTTTTTTCACAGTGCTCCGCTATCAGCTCAAGCAGAGCGTAATAACTTTCGTTTCCGTATTTATCCGGCTCTCTTATGCCCAGCATATTGAGATTGGGGCCGTTAATTACAACAAATTTCATTGGAACTCCTTCAGTATCTCATCTATGGCTGTCTTTTCGGCGCCATCGTTTTTTATGATAAAATCAGCTCTATCTCTGTAAATATCGTATCTTTCATCATATCTCTTCATCATCTGCTCTCTGTCAAAAGCTGTAGGTCTGTCAGCTGTAGGCCTGAGAAGCTTTGGATCTCTGTCCAGGAACAATAAGATTCCATTCATTTTAAGCCTTCGAGCATTTTCTTCTTCTATGACGGTGCCTCCACCTGTGGCGATAACTGCACCGCTCTTTGAAGCCAGCTGCGCCGCGACGGTCCTCTCTCTATCGCGAAAATATCTTTCTCCGTATTTTTCAAACATATCGGATATGGTCATTCCTGCTTGTTCTTCCACCATGCTGTCTATATCGTAAAAATCTCTTTTCAGCTTTTTGGCCACTGCTTTTCCTATGGTGCTCTTGCCGCTGGCCGGCATTCCCGTCAAAACTATATTGGCTTTATCCTTGAGCATGGCGTCATATATGTCTTCTGTAAGCTCTCTGCCATACTCTGTGTCCATAAAAAACTCTGAAGCGCTGACCGCCTGAGCTACCAACATATATAGACCGCCCTCGGCCTTTATGTTTTTTGCTTTTGCGTCAGTAATCAATAAGCTCCTTAACGGATTATATATTACATCGATTACGCCTTCCAAGCCGTCAAATCCGTCTATGTCAATGGGTTTTGCGAAAATGTCAGGATACATTCCGCAAGGTGTAGTATTGATGATTATCTGCGCGTCCTTATGGCGGCTGTATGCCTCTTCATACGTTACTGCCCCGTTTGTCTTCCTTCGGCTTACTTTTACGGCGCCGGCAGCCTTAAAGCTCTTGCATAATGCGCTCGCTGTATCCGAAGTGCCTCCTGTCCCCAGTATCAGCACCTTTTTTCCTTCCAAGTCTACCCTTGCATGTCTTATCAATGCTGAAAGTCCGTCAAAATCGGTGTTGTGGCCGATAAGTCTTCCGTTATCGTTCCTTATGCAGTTGACTGCGCCTATATCTGACGCAGCCTGCGTCATATGATCTAAATAAGGTATTACTGTCTGTTTATATGGAATTGTAACGTTAACAGCTTTGAAATTCTTTTCTTTGAGAAACTCATCAAGCTGCCGGTCGGTAAGTTCTATCAGTTGATAATCATATTTCCCTATCTTGGAATGAATATCTTTGGAGAAGCTGTGACCCAGCTTTGCTCCTATAAGTCCGTATTCCATCATTTCCTGCTCCTTAAGAAATCCGGCTGTCATTTTATTCTTTAAAAAAATCTGTTCCGTATCTGACCGTCAAAAGGTCTGCCATAGTAAAGGCTGTAACAGCATCTACTACGATTCTGGCTCTGTGGATTATGGCCGGGTCATGTCTTCCGTGAATAACCAATTGAGTATTTTCCTTGTTTTCCAAGTTTACCGTCTCCTGCGCCTTATAGATCGAAGGCGTCGGTTTTATAGCTGTGCGGAAAATTATCGGCATGCCGTTAGTTATGCCTCCGTTGATGCCTCCGTTATGGTTGGTCACGGTGACGATTTTTCCATCTTCGTATCTAAACCGGTCGTTGGCTTCAGAACCTCTCATGGCTGCCATATTGAAGCCTGCTCCGAATTCGATGCCTTTTACTGCCGGTATGGAAAATATGCTGTGGGACAGCATTCCTTCTATGGTATCAAACCAAGGTTCGCCTACGCCGGGCAGCATGTTTATCACTGCCGTTTCCAATATTCCTCCCACGCTGTCTCCCTCCGAGGCGGCAGCGGCTATCTCTTTTTCCATGGCTATAGCTTGCGTTTTGTCTAAAACAGGAAAGGGCAAATCAGCTAAAGTCATAATATCTTTTTTGTAATTTTCAAACTCCCTGTCTTCTATTCCGTGGCAGTTCTTTATATGGGTGCCTATATATATATTCTTTTTTTCCAAAGCCTTCATCACTATAGCCCCTGCAGCGACCAACGCTGCTGTTATCCTGCCTGAAAAATGCCCGCCGCCTCTATAATCTTGAAATCCTGCATACTTGTACCAAGATGTCAAATCGGCATGGGACGGTCTTGGCATCTTTTTTATATCTTCATAGTGTTCGCTTTTTGTATCGCAGTTTCTTATGACCAGTGTCAAAGGGGTGCCTGTGGTATATCCGTTAAAAACACCGCTTAAGAATTCCGGCTCATCAGGTTCTCTCCTTTTGGTGGCGATGCTTCCGTAAGGCCTTCGCTTAGCCAGCTTTGACCTTATGTAATCCATGTCTACCTCAATGCCCGGGGAAAGACCGTCTATCACAGCGCCAATGGCTTCTCCGTGACTTTCTCCGAAGAGCGTCACAGTCAAAGCACTGCCTATAGTATTTTTCATCCCCATACCTCCTCATAGGCTGCAATAAGCTGAGTTTTATCCATCTTCACAAAGTTAAAGCTTCCCAGTTCATCCATATGGACTGTCACCACTCCGCCCGATTCAGCCTTCTTGTCGTGCATTACCGCATCTATAACATTTATCTTATCTTTTGTACATGTTGCCCAAGTTACGGGAAGGCCGTTTTCAATCAGTACGTCTGCAAGAATTTCTCTCAGTTCAGGCGATGTCATAGGCAGCATTCCGAGAGCTACACATTGTCCGTGAAGCATTGCTGTCACACTTTCTATTCCATGACCAATGGTATGGCCGAAATTTAATGCTTTGCGCAGTCCGCCCTCTCTTTCATCTTTTGCTACCACTTGAGCTTTTATCTTTAGGGCTCCGGCGATAACTTCGTCCAATTGACTTTCTATTCCTGACTTCTGTATAATGTCGAATAGCTCTTTATCGAAAGTTGCAGCCATCTTGATGATCTCCGCCGCCCCACACGCAAACTGCTCCCTGTCTAAAGTCTGCAGTACTTCAGGGTCTATCAATACGCCTTTAGGCTGATAAAAGGCCCCGACAATGTTCTTGATACCGGCCAAATCTATGGCAGTCTTTCCTCCCACAGAAGAATCTACCTGCGAAAGCAGTGTTGTAGGTATGTTGTAAAAATCTATGCCTCTCATGTAGCATGCCGCTGCGAACCCTGCCAGGTCTCCTATGACTCCGCCGCCCAAAGCGACTACGCAGTCCTTTCTCGTAAACCCTTCTTCCAGCATTAAACGGCAAAGCTTTTCAAAATTTTCCAAACTCTTTGATGCCTCGCCTGATTTTACCGTAGCTGTCACAGACTGCTTACATGCTCTTCTTACCGTCTCCAAATACTCAAATGGGACTTCGCTGTCTGTAACTATCAATACCTTTCTTTTTAGGTCCAGTATTTCCCCTGCTTTTTTCAGAGCACCGCGTTCTAAAGTAATATCATAATTTCTTTCTGCCAGCGTTACAGGTATTTTCATATCAGCCCTCCTGCTGTTTGATCCATTCTAAGCTTCCTGCTGCTTAAGAGAGTTGTACGAACCGACTATCTTTATCTTATCGCAGCATCCTTTCATCTCTTCTACGCATTGTCTGCCGTTATCACTGTAGATGTCTCCTGCGGCTTCTACGTAAAAATAGTATTGCCACAGCAGTTCATGCATCGGTCTTGAGCGCAGAGTACGCATGTTAAATCCATGCTTTCCTATTATGTCCAGAGCTTTGGCCAGAGAACCTGCTTCGTTGCGAGCCGTAAATACCAGGGAAAAATATGTATTGCCGCTATCCCCTGTAGCTCTATTATCTGACGCCGAAAATACCGCAAACCTCGTAGTATTGGATCTGTCATCGTTTATGCTCCTGGCAATCACTTCAAGACCCATAAGCTTGGCTGATTCAGCGCTGGCTATAGCAGCTATGCTCTTGTCGTTTTGTTCTTTCACATATTGAGCTGCAAGAGCTGTGTTGGAATATTCTATTTCCTTAAATCCGTTCTCTTTAATGAAAGAGGCGCATTGAGATAACGCCTGAGAATGGCTTACTACCGTTTTTATGTCTTTAAGGGTGGTCCCTTCTATTCCCAGCAAATCATGGGTAACTGCCAGGTCATACATGCCGTTGATAAAGAGATGGCCTTGAAACATCAGGTCGTTGACTTGGTCCACATCTCCGGCAAAGCTGTTCTCAACCGGCAGCACGGCGCAATCGCATTCTCCGTTCTCGACTGCCTCATAGGCTTTTTTGAAGCTGGTATATGGTACCTTCTTTGCTGTCGGAAACAGATGAGAAGCAGCAATATGAGCGAAAGCTCCCTCAGTACCGCAGTAAGCCACCTTAACGCCTTCCAGCAGCTTGCTTTGATAGCTTCTGGAAACTTTCATGGTCCCTTTTAAGAAGGTCATATAATACGGTCTCAGCTCCGGGTCGCTTATCCTCTCTATGCCTCCGGCTATGACTTGCTCTTCTCTCTTGGCGTCCAACACAGGCAATCCCTTGTGCTGTTTATATACGGCCACCTGTTTGACCAGTTCCATTCTCCTTGAAAACAGGTCTGCCATTTCATTATCTATGTCAGTAATTTTTTCCCTTAAGTTTTTTAAATCTTCCATATTTTAACGCGTTACTACTCCTACTCTAAATTATATTAAGCCGTAACTCTTTGCCAGTGCTTCAAATGCTTCTTTTGAATCTTGTATTTGTTTTTTACTTACGCAGTAAGAAATTCTCACGTATCCTTCCATGCCGAAGCTGTCGCTTGGCACTATCAGAAGCTCATACTCTTTCGCTCTCTGAGAGAATTCATTGCCGTCACCGCTTGGTGATTTTACAAACAGATAAAAAGCTCCGTCCGGTCTTATGGCTTCAAAGCCGCACTCAGTTACGATATCATATATAAGTTTTCTGTTTTCCTCATACACGGAAAGATCCGATACAAGACCCTGGTTGCGTCCTATCACATACTGCAGCAGACTTGGAGCGCATACAAATCCCAAGCTCCTGCCGCTTCCGCAAACAGTGTCAAAAAGTTTTCTTCTGCTTTTGGCTTTAGGTGAAACCATTATGTACCCGATTCTTTCTCCCGGCAATGAAAGAGATTTACTATAGGAATAGCAAATTATCGTATCATCGTAATAATTGGCAGGGAACGCCAGCTTCACATCTCCGTAAACCAGTTCTCTGTAAGGCTCGTCAGATATCAGATAGATTTCTTTGTCATATTTCTGCTCTTTCTCAGAAAGGAAAGCTCCCAGCTTTTTCAATGTTTCTTCTGTGAGCACAGCCCCCGTAGGATTGTTAGGCGAATTGATAATAACCGCCGCGGTCTTCTCGGAAAAGGCGTCTTCAAGAGCGTCAAAGTCTATCTGAAAGTCGTTCTTGTCGACAGGTACTTCCACAGTAACTGCTCCGCTGTTTTCTATAAATACCTTGTACTCCGGAAAATACGGTGTAAAGACTATGACCTCTTCTCCCTGACATGCTACCGACTTGAGAGAAATAGTAAGAGACGCTGCCGCGCCGGCTGTCATATATATGTCCTGCGGCTCTGCGCCTAAAGAATACTTGCCGTTGATATAATCAGCAATAGCTTTTCGGGTGTCCAAATCTCCGGCTGCTGAAGTATAGCCATGCAGCGCTACAGGCTCTTCTTCCTGAAGAAGTTTTATCATGCACTCTGTTATCTTCTCAGGGCATGGGACGCTGGGATTTCCTATGCTGAAATCAAATACTTTATCCTCGCCTACTATGGCTTTTCTCTGTTTGCCGAATTCAAACAGTTCTCTTATAACTGAACTGTTTTGTCCTCTTTCCGTCATCTGTTGGTTTATCATAGTTTCACCTCAATCATATATTAAGTTATCACTGTTAACTATCTCGGATTATAAACGTTTCAGCAAGTAAAGTCAACAGATTAATAAAAATTATTGCATATATTTAACATAAATATTATAATATGGTTAACGATATTAACTTTGATGATATTAACCCTATGGAGAAATTTTATGGAAGATATGGATAAAGCAGGCGTTCTGAGAGAAAAGCTATTGACTGCCGGAATTGATGAAATAGCGTCTCACGGAGTAAACGGCCTTTCCCTTCGAAGAGTTGCAGCTGCTTGCGGCGCCAGTTGCGCTGCTCCTTATAAGCATTTTAAAAATAAGGACGATTTTATAAACGAGATAATTATATATGTAGATGAAAAATGGGAACATCTGAGCAGGCAAATCGCTGAGTCTTTGGATGACCCAAAAGAAAGAATAGCTCAGCTTTGCATTGCCAATGTCAAATTTAAGCTTTCCAATCCGCTTTACGTGTGCGGCAGCGATTCTTTTGAGAGCGCATTAAAAGCAGCTATGACTGAAGCTTCTGTTTCCTCACCTTCAAAAAAGCTTTTTGCTATAAACGCTTTGGTACGCGGTACTTCGGATATGATAGAAGAGAAGAAAGCAGAAAATTGCGATAAAGTCTTTGAGCTTTTAAAAGAAATGATTTTAGAGATATTATGATCTGTGGTGTTGTACTGATTTTACACCTTATCGAAATCAAAAAGCACCTTTGTGCCTTAAAATGACATCAAAGGTGCTTTCTTTTTAGATTATTTCGTACATACCAGCTGCATCTTCTTTTTTACATGATTCGCTTAAATTGAGCACTCTGGCAGATATGGAACTGTTTCCGAATTCCACTCTGATGATGTCGCCTATCTTGACATCGGTTCCTGCTTTAGCAGATTTGTCGTTGACAAAAACCCTTCCCTGATCACATGCATCTTTTGCAACGGTACGCCTTTTTATTAGCCTTGAGTTTTTTAAAAACTTATCTATTCTCATTGGATAGATCCAAAATCTATTATTTGTTTACAGCGTCCTTAAGAGCCTTACCTGCTTTGAAAACAGGAGCTTTTGCAGCTGCAATCTTGATGATTTCATCAGGCTTTCTAGGGTTTCTTCCCTGTCTTGCTTTTCTTTCTCTTGTTTCAAAAGTACCAAAGCCTATAAGCTGTACTTTGTCTCCCTTTACCAGAGCTTCTTCAATGCTAGCGATCAATGCGTTTACTGCAGCTTCCGCATCCTTCTTTGTAAAATTAGTCTTTTCTGCAACAGCAGCTACTAATTCAGCCTTGTTCATCTAAAATTCCTCCTTAAACATACTTATGATGATTAATCATATTTCTTTTCCAGCTCTTTTGCCTCATCCCATAACATGTCCATATCTTCGAGACTCATGCTCTCCAACGATCTGCCGCAAGCCAGACTCCGATGTTCCACATAAGAAAATCTCCTGATGAACTTGTTAGTAGTCATTCGTAAGGCTTCTTCCGGGTCAATCTTTAGAAACCTGGCGACATTTACTACGGAAAACAACAGATCACCCAATTCCTCTGTAATCATCGTCGAACTGCTATCCTCCGAATTATAGGCTTCAATCAATTCTCTTGTTTCTTCTTTGACCTTTTCTACAGCAAATGAAACGTCTGTCCAGTCAAACCCTACATCAGCTGCTTTCTTTTGAACCTTAACCGCTCTGGTCAGAGCCGGAAATGCTTGGGGAACGTCTGTCATCATGTCTGTCCTTGTTTTGTCACCGCTCTCCCGTTCTTTGATATTTTCCCATTTTTCAAGCACCTTGTCAATAGATTTTATATCATTATTAGCTCTTTCTTCTAAAAAAATATGCGGATGGCGCCTTATCATTTTTTCGCATTCCCTGTTTATGACGCTTTTCAAATCGAAAAGGTCCTCTTCTTCTGCCAAATTGCTGTGAAAAACCACCTGAAGCATTACATCTCCCAATTCCTCTTCAAGATTGTTCACATCACATCTGTCAATGGCATCTACAGCTTCATAAGCTTCTTCCAGCATGCAGCTTTTCAAGGTATCATGTGTTTGTTCTCTGTCCCATGGGCATTCTTTCCTCAAAATGCTTATAATTTCTTTAAGCCTTATTATGGCTTCCTCATCAGTTCGGGCGGAAGTGCCCAGATAGCGATATTGTTCTTTCATTCTAAGTTTTCCTCTATTTTACGAATTTATCCAAAATTGCAGCCAGTTTCTGACCTCCCGGCATCCTTTCAATTTCTTCTTTAGTTATCGCTTTAAGTCCCAATATCAGTATGCCATACACAATGACGCCTATCAATACTGACGACAGTGTGGCTATAGTATTGCTTCCCACAACCATGTAGATAAGCTTATACGATGCGAAAGCACATATTCCCATGATTAAAGAAGCGATAGTCGGTTTTACAAAAGTCAAGCTCATGTCCACCTTGGCGCCGGTATATTTGATTACGGCCTTCATGTTCAATACGAACGCTACAGCATAAACAAAGATTGAACCTATGGCCGCGCCTTTTATATTGAGTGCCGGAACAGCTACCAGGATATACGTAAGTATTACTTTCCCTACAGCGCCTATGGCCATATTCTTAACAGGCACCATCTGTTTATTGATACCCTGCAATATGCCGGTAGTAGTCTGAAGCACAGACATAAGAGCAACGCTTATGCACATAATCATCAATGTAGGCGCTGCACTTGCTACCCCGGCAGGTTCCTTAGGAAACAGAAGAAGCAAAATCGGTTCAGCTAAAGCCATAATTCCAAGAGCACATGGCATTCCTATTATCATGCTGGTTCTTATTCCCAAATTGACGCTTTCATTTACTTCTCTTTTCTGTCCCGTCTTAAAAGCGCCTGCTACAGCGGGAACTACAGCTATAGCCACCGCTTGCGTAATCACCTGCGGTAAGCCTACCATAGTATTGCAATATCCTGACAATTGTCCCCACAGTATTCTGGCTTCTTCTATTAAAAAGCCGCCGTCTACCAATCTCCTGGTTACCAATACGCTATCCACTGCGTTTATCAAAGGCAAAATAGACGAACCTATAGTTATAGGCACAGCGATTATCAAAATCTGCTTGATAATCTTCTTACTGCTTTCCCGCCTTCTGTGTGTTTTATATCTTTGTATATTTTGGTTAATGCTGTTTTTACTTAGAAAATATATCAGCACAATTACCAATAAACCGGCTATGGAGCCGGCAGTCGCTCCAAAAGTAGCCCCTGCCGCCGCCATATCCAAGGACTGATTTAAAAATACATAAGCGAGGGTTAATCCCACTGCTACCCTGAAAACCTGTTCTACAAATTGCGATACAGCAGTAGGATTCATATTTTGGCGCCCTTGAAAATATCCTCTGAAAGCTGACATAACCGGAACAAATATCAGCGCCGGAGCGATGGCTTCCAAAGGTCTCTTGGCTCCCATATCACCGATTATATATTCAGATATGAGACCTGCTCCGAAATAGCATATTATAAAAGAAATCAATCCAATAAAAAACAACAGCCATCCTGAAACTTTAAATACACGATGAGCCCCTTCATAATCTTTGACAGCTATCTTTTCCGATACCAATCTTGAAATGGCTACAGGAATACCTGCTGTCGCTATGACAAGGAAAAGGGAATACAATGGGTAGGCATATCCATAATATGCCATTCCCTCTTCTCCTATAAGCGCTTGAAGAGGTATCCTGAAGACAGCTCCAAGAAGCTTTACAAGCAGTCCTGCTGCACCAAGCACAGCTGCTCCTCTCAAAATCTTGTTGCCTGACATCCTATAATGTCCTTTCTTTTTTTATAATTGAGACAATATATATTTCGTTGCCTGTTCGGCTTCGTATATAGTCTTTTCTATATCTATAGTAGTATATTGTCCGTTATCGTAAAGTACTTTTCCATCTACCATGGTCAAAACCACATCGCTGCCCGACGCCGAGTAAACCAGATTATTTTTCAAATCGTGTACAGGATGCATATGCGGTCCTGATATATCCAGTACGATTATGTCTGCCTTATACCCTTCTTTTATCAATCCGCAGTCAGTTCTGCCCTGACCTAATGCTCCGTTAATCGTCGCCGCCTTTAATGTGTCTGTCGGGGAAATAACTTTAGGATCAAGAAAATGAGCCTTAGGCGCTATAGCAAACAGCTTCATTTCTTCTATGAAGTTGAGACTGTTGTTGCTGGCAGTGCTGTCAGTCCCTATAGCGACATTAATATTATTATTCAAAAGCTTCGGAATGTTGCATACCCCGCTGGCTAATTTTAAATTGCTGGCAGGGTTTGATGCCACAGTTACGCCTTTTTCTCTAAGAATATCAAAGTCTTCTCCCTCTATCCAAACACAATGGGCTGCTGTAGTCGGCGAATCAAACAATCCCAAATCATTGAAATATTTAACAGGAGTTTTTCCATCGTGTCTTTGCTTACATTCTTCATGCTCCAGTTTTGTCTCAGAAACATGAACATGAACTCTGGCGCCGGTCTCCTTGGCATATTCAGACAATGCGCTTACTGCCAGGTGATTGGAAGTATATTCAGCATGTATGCTCACATCCATCTTTATTCTTCCGTCACAAGCATTATGATATTGCTCAAATGCGCTCTTCATCTCCCGTACCGAAGGCAGCTGCCAAACATCGCTGTCATCAAAATTTACAACAGCTCTGGACAGATTAGCTTTGATTCCGCTATCCGATACTGCTCTTGCCATATCGCTCATAAAATAATACATTTCGCTGGAGGATACTATGCCGAACTTTAAAGACTCTGCATAGGAAAGCATTGTCCCCCAATATATGGCATTGCCATTCAATTTATCCTCAAACGGGAAAATTTTTTTATTGAGCCAATCCTGAAGCGCCAAATTTTCCCCGTATCCTCTCATAAGGGACATCGGTGAATGAGCGTGAGAATTATAGAATCCAGGCATTAAAAGTTTTCCTCTGCCGTCGTATTCTCTTCCGAATTGACCTTCAGGCTTGTTGTTACCGATATATTTAATCTTATCCTTGTCTACCGCCACATACATGCCGGTTTTAATTTCCATATTTTCATCTAAAATTGTAATATTTTTAAA
Source organism: uncultured Eubacteriales bacterium (assembly GCA_900540145.1). GTDB lineage: Bacteria > Bacillota > Clostridia > Peptostreptococcales > Anaerovoracaceae > Fimisoma. The sequence continues at coordinate 1,077 of UQEW01000055.1, read as the reverse complement.
AAGCATATTTATCTCCGCACTCTCTGTGAAAAATTTATTTGATTTATTATTTTACCACAAGTTTGTAAGTTTTACCATGTATTTTAGGTGTTCGTTATATAAATTCCTTTGCATAAAAACAGCTTGGAAGCAGATACTAAAATTGTAAATGAAATATATCTTTGAAAGGTGCATAAAAATGAAGGCAACAGGAATTGTAAGAAGGATTGATGATCTTGGAAGAGTGGTTGTTCCCAAGGAAATAAGGAGAGTTCTGCGTATCCGCGAAGGCGACCCTCTTGAAATCTATACAGGTAATTCTGGTGAAGTTATATTAAAAAAATACTCACCTATAAATGAGTTAAGCCAGTTTGCCGGAGAATACGTAGAAACGATAAATAAAGTTTTAGGCGGCACTATCATCGTTTCAGATACCGATACAGTGATTGCCGCATCAGGCTCTGACAAAAAAAGTTACACAGATAAGCGTATCGATGCCGAGCTGGACAATATAATACAAAGCAAAAATCGTTACTTAAATGACTCAAAAATTGTAGTTCCTATCGTTTCTCAAGGCGACCCTATAGGTTCAATAACCATTTTGCCTAAGGAAGGCAAAACACTGGGAGAAGCCGAGTTGAAGGTCGCCGAAGTGGGAGCCTCTTTTCTTGCAAGACAGATGGAAAATTAATTTTCATACTCGAAAAAGCCTCTTTATGAGGCTTTTTTCAGACTGTGTGGGCATATAAGCCCCGTAAGAGAAAGCCCACGTCTTTAGGCGCGAGCTGGCAGTGGTGCTTATAGCCCCAGTTTGAACCACTCGTTTTACAGTTGGCACCGATTGTAGACACCCCCCATCCGTCAGTATGCCCGGAGCAGACGTGATAGTTTGATGCGGTGTGCGCAGTGAGCTGCTGTAAAAAAATCGTGATTTTTAAAAAAATTACATCTGCGGTGTCCAAATCCGTGTCGAATTTTGTTGAAATCCAGTCTCGACTGACTTTTTCTTGTAAATCTTGAAAAAATGTCAGTCAAATCATCGATTTGATATGCTCCCCTTTAGGTGGACAGTTGAAATAATAAAACTGTTTAACTGGA
>UQEW01000054.1 GCA_900540145.1 uncultured Eubacteriales bacterium | reverse complement strand
ACTTGACCTTTTTCTTTTTCACGAATTTGGTCTCACATCATTGACTAATGTACAATGAAATAAAAATTTTCTATTTTTGTGAGGATGAGGCCTGCTATTCGAAGGATGGTGCGGCTAAATTTCGGATGCTTTTATGAGATTTAATATATCTCCGATATCTCTGTTGATGCATATAGACTTGTCGGCGATTTCTTTTGGCACGCGTGTGTCGCCGTAATTGATGCAAGCGTATGTTACATTTGAATTTTTTGCAGCCATCTGCCAGAAAGGATATTTAATAATTACCGGTGTGTTGAAACCTACGCCCAGTTCCAGCAGAAGCAAACGTGCATGTCTGTGGTTTGCGAAAAACTGCTCATAACGTTTAGCTGCTCTTTGCCAGCCTGCATCTTCAACGAAAGTGTCATCGGAACGCAGATTCATAGTCATCGGCTTACCGCAGCGTGGGCAGCGGGGAATCAAGTCTGACGGTATGCGCATGTCCTTCTGTGTGTCCAGCATCCGGCGTATGGTTTCTTCATTATCATAGGTTTGCCGGTGGCAAGGAACGCTGCACTGGAAGAGACCGTAGTCTCCCTGTGTGTAGAAAAGCCTTTCTTTGTCAAAACCGGCCTTTTGAAAACAATGGTCCACGTTGGTGGTTATGACAAAATAGTCCTTGCCTTTTACCACTGAAAGCAAATGGTCGTATACAGGCTTAGGAGCGTCTTGATAGCGGTTGAACCATATATAGCGGCTCCAATAAGCCCAGTATTCTTCCAACGTATTGTAAGGGTAAAAACCGCCGGAATACATGTCGTGAAATCCGTATTTTTCCTCAAAATCTGAAAAAAATTTTCTAAAGCGTTCGCCATCGTAAGTGAAACCGGCTGAAGTGGAGAGGCCGGCTCCGGCTCCGATGACGATAGCGTCAGCTGAATCTATTTCTGCTTTAAGTTTGCTTATTTTAGATGACAAATCTTCTGTCGGCGCCGATGATTGCCTTGAATAAAACATTGAAATCGCCTCCTTTTTATATTGTTATAGCCGAACTAATTTATATTTTTACAGCCGATACAAGCGTCTGTTATTTCATATCCTTTGGCCGACGGCTTTTGATCTCCCATGACATAAGTTTGGCGGAAAATAGGATGTACGCCTAAGTTGAAATATTCTATTTGAGCGTTTTTTATCTCGAAGATTATTCCTATTTCTCTTGTGTCTCCCGGATACACGTTGGCCAGGTACGGCTGCTCAGCAAATATCACATCCATCCATTTCTTCTGCTGGTCTTCGGGAACAGGAAAAGCCTTTGCTGATAGACGTATCATTTCCTTATATTTAGTATATCCTAGCACCTGAACACGGCCGTCTGCAAGGAGCTGACGGCAAAAATCCTTTCCTCTGGCAGTGAAAAAGTACATCCGCTCCGGGTCGTGTTCATAGTGAACAGCGCTGATGTTGCGAATCTGGGGACCGCCGTCTTCATCTACGGTGGCAAAAGCCAGAACTCCCACATATTGCAGCTTTTTAATACAAGTCTTTGCATCCATATTTAAAACCTCCATGTTGGTCAATCTGATACTTTTACTATGATTTTTCCATTGATTTGACCGCTGTCCTGAGCAACACAAGCTTCTTTAATTTGCCTAAAATCAAAGACTTTTCCGATAGGCAGGTTGAGATGATTTGATTCAATGAAGCGGAATATCTCGTCCATAGTATTTTTATCAGGCTTGTTGCTGTAAAAGCCGGTCAGATATACGCCGTTGGGGATGGCTTTGATAGGGTCGAAACCGTTTATGGTGTAGATGCCTCCCAGGACTCCGGTACTACATACTATGCCGCCAAGTTCTACGCATTTAAGAGTATCTTGCATAGTTTTGGGTCCCACAAGATCCAACGCTTTTGTCGGTCTTGAGAGGGTCACAGCAGGCAAATTCCCGGTGTCAAGTATCGCTGGCTTCCAATTTAAGTCCCTGAAAAAGAGACCCCCCATGCCGTAAAATATGTTTCCGGTATGGCAGCCAGCTTTTCCCAGGAAAGGTCGGATTGGTCGGCAAATACGTGGCTGACAGGAGCAAGCACATATTGGGCATAACTGCCGTTAAAGCTTCTTCCCATGCCGCCCATGAGTGCGGCGACTTTCTGACCTGGTTGAAGATTACTGTCTGAAGGATCTGCGATTTCTCCTACGCATTCTATCCCCGGAATTATGGGCTTTTGAATGTAGCCGGCATTGATTTCCGACAGCCTCAGAATTTGTTCAGAATGATTCATCCCAAAAGCTTTCACTTTGATGAGAACCCAGCCGGGGCGGACTTTTGGGACAGGGACTTCTGTCAGAGCCACGCGATGACCTTGTGTAGGAGATTGCAGTACTACGGCCTTCATCGTTAAAGGTATATTAGGATTGCAAGCTGACGTATGCTGTGACTTACTGAGGAGTTTTGCTGTCATGCTTGTACCTCCTTCCAGCATTGAGGGTCGGCTTCGTAGAAGCCCTCGACGCCTTCAAGGCCGCTGCTGCCGGCGGCTACGGCGGGACATCCTCTGCAAAAAGCCAAAAGCTCGCATTTTGAGCATTTTTTGAATTTAGTGTAATCTCTGTAATTTTCCATAGCACAGATCCATATATCAGCAAGCCGGCCTCTGAATACATTGCCGACCTGACTGCCTGCGACACGGCGGCAGGCGAAAACATCTCCTGTAGGCAAAATTGTCATGTGGCAATTGCCGCAGTTGCAGCCTCCGTATATCATACCTTCTTCGGCTGCTTCAGGAATTTTGAAAGCGCCCGTTTCGTATTCGTACAACGTCCATAGGTGATCTTTTTTATTGAAATAAGTTTTGCAGCCGGCTTCTTCGTATTTACGGAATTTTTTGTCGCAGTCTTCGAGAAGACGGCGATATCGCTGCTGTGTTATGCCTACGTCTTTTTCGTCTCCTGTAGGGCAATAGCGGGCGAAGGCGAAGACATCGGCTTCGTATTTGACAGCCGTATCGATGATATCAGGTACTTCATCTATGTTGACACCTGAAACTGTAGTCATTATGACGCTGCGTATGCCGGCTCGATTGATACAACCGATTTTTTCCAGTGTTGTGTCGAAGCTGCCGGGCTTTCTGAACCAGTCGTGAGTATGTCTCATGCCGTCCAAAGAAAGTTGATATTTTTGGCAGCCGTATTCTTTGAGTCTTTGGCATACTCGGTCGTCCAGATGGAAAGGATTTCCCAGTATGGTAAAAGGTATCTGATGTTCTTTCAGAAGCGCCAGCAGTTTCCAGAAATCGTGATGCAGTATAGGGTCGCCTCCTGTAATGTAGAAGTAAGGAAGGCGGTCATATATCTGACAGAAATCCAAACAGTTATAAAATGTGTTTTGCATTTGTTGCCATGTCATAGAATCCAGGCTTTTGCAGTTATCTTCGGAAAAAATATAACAGTGCTTGCACCTTTGATCGCAATCATCTGTAATATGCCATTGAAAGGAAAAATACTGTTTCATTTTGCTGACCTCGCTTTTTATATTTAAACCTGGATGAGGGTGAAGCCGGCTGAAAGCTTCACCCTCATCCAGGTAGTATGTAATGTGTGGCGGCGGGACTGGTCCCGCCGTTAGGGAGATGGTGTGTGTGCTATTTGTCCCCGGCGCCGCAGGCTGTTCCACATGCTGCGGCCGGTTCCGGAGCTGTTTTCTTTTTCCAGCTGAATAAATTTGAAAGTGCCATCTTATTTACCTCCGTTGTATTATTTTTAAGAGCGGTTTGCTGCTCTCTGTAATTCTGATTTTACGGCTTTTTTATAAGCATACAAGTACGCACTTTTTTATTACTCGGTCACTTTTTGGTGACTTTTTGATGATTGGAAAAGGTTGGTGAAAAAAGTTTGTTAAGCCAATGTATGAATTTCGCTCAGAAAAGCTGCCTTCCGACCTGTTGGATTAACCGACCGGTTGAAGAAAGCAATAAAGGCTGCGGAAGATGCTAACGTCCGCTGAGATGCTAACGTCTGCTGAGATGCTAACGTCCGCTGAGATGCTAACGTCTGCGGAAGATGTAACCATTGACATTACAATTGTAGGGTGATAGAATAAGGTAACGATAAGAGCGGTTTGACAGAATTTCAATGTTGTATTCTTTTGACAATAGTTAAGAACGAATATAACATAAGTGGCAGTTCAAAGCCTGTTCCCATGTCGATGTTGTAAAGCAAAAGGGAGCCATCTATGTTATGAAGCATTTTGAAAAGCTGGTATTATCCGAATTTTGAAAAATGTTATCTTTTTGGATAACAAAAACAAGATTTCGGATAATATCGTATCCGAAAATGGCAAGACTTTATCTTTTCAGATAACAAAACCTCGATTTTCGGATACATTTTCGCTTTTTCAACAGATTTAGACACGCCGGCGACTGACTCTGACGGCATCAAAGCTGTCAGCGGCTGCAACATATCCACCAAAGCTGTCAGCGGCTGCAGAGCAAACATGGATTGCAAGCACAGCAACAGCCTCAAGGGAGGTGGGAGCACCGGCAAACATTACAGCGACACGCAGCAAAACATTTTACAAAATCACAGCAGGAGGTAGAAATATGATAACAAGAGAAGAAATGCCGGCTTGCCCGGTGGCGACTACATTACAACTTATAGGAAGTAAATGGAAGATACTTATTATGCGTAATTTGATGAGCCGCCCGTGGCGTTTTAATGAACTTAAAAAGGACTTGGAGGGCGTTTCTCAGAAAGTTTTGACAGACAGCCTGCGCTCTATGGAAGAGGATGGAATTGTGATCAGAACCGTTTATCCCGAAGTACCGCCGAGAGTGGAGTATTCCTTAAGTGAGCTGGGGGAATCGATGCGGCCCATAATAAAAGCTATGGAAATTTGGGGAACGGAGTACAAGAAAAATATCAGCAAGTGATATTTGCACTCTCGATACCAACTTTTAATTATCTGCTTACTCTAATGTCTATTGTTTGCCATCCGGCTTAATGAGCATGTTTAACCTTGCCGCGTGTCATAGGCAGACACATTTTTTACCGGGCATCTTTTGAACAGCGTTTAAAGAACACGGCGCACTGACATGCGCCCTGAAAAATGCAACCAAGAATTCATCCAAGAATACATCTGCTATCTTGGCTTTTTTTATGTTTTATGCTAATATAAAATACGTATAGATATGCCTTTATGCGAAAGGAGGACATAGCATGAAGATTATCCTTGACGGAATGGGTGGAGACAATGCACCTGAAGCGATAGTGGAAGGAGCTGTGTTGGCTTCTAAGGAGATACAGCATCAGATAGCAATAATAGGCAAAGAGGATTTAATTAAGAATGAATTAAAAAAATATAAATACGATGAGGCAAAAATACATGTAATAAATGCCGAAGAAGTTATTACCAATGATGAAGCGCCTGTAAGAGCAGTAAGATCAAAAAAAGATTCCTCAATAGTGAAAGGAATAAATATGGTTAAGAGCGGAGACGGAGATATTTTCGTTTCTGCAGGAAGCACAGGAGCATTGCTGGCAGGAGGCCTTTTTATACTGGGAAGGATTCCCGGGATAGACAGACCGGCGCTGGCAAGCATATATCCAATAGTAGGAGGCATTCCTTCACTGCTGGTGGATGCAGGAGCCAATTCCGAATGCAAACCAAATAATTTATTGGAATTCGGAATCATGGGCAACATATATATGGAAAAAGTTATAGGCAGGAAGAATCCGAAGGTAGGTCTTGTCAATATAGGAGCTGAAGCGGCTAAGGGATCTACACTTACCAAAGCAGCCTATAGTCTGCTGGAGCAAAGCGACATGAACTTTACCGGCAATGTGGAAGCGAGAGATGTTCCGATGGGAGCGTGCGATGTTATAATAACCGACGGTTTTACAGGGAACGTATTGCTTAAGCTTACGGAAGGAATGGCCCTTAATATGTTGAAAACCCTCAAGAAGAGATTTACAGACGGCGCCAAAGCAAAGCTGGGTGCAGCTCTTCTCATAGATAAAATAAGAGGACTGAAACAGGAATTTGACTATTCCGAATATGGTGGGGCGCCTATATTGGGAGTAAAGGGGCCTATAGTGAAGATGCATGGATCTTCCAATGCCAACGCCGTTAAAAATACGATAATAAAAGGTATTCCTTACGCGGAAGAAAAGGTAGTGGATATAATACAGAATTCCGTTCTGGAGATAGAGGAGATTACTCTGAGTGAAAACTAAAGATTTTAGTGGTTTTGAGAAAAAAATAGGATATAAATTTAAAGATACCGGCGCTCTGAAAATGGCGTTGACCCATAGCTCATGCAACAAAGAAAAAAATACAAAACATCAAGATAACGAAAGGCTTGAATTTTTGGGAGACGCTTTTTTGGATGCTATAATAGGAGAAGAATTGTTTCGAAGGCTGCCTCAGGGCTCTGAAGGAAAGTTGACTAAGACAAGGGCTCTTGTAGTGTGCGAAAAATCTTTGGCTGATGTAGCGTTGAGATATGATTTGGGAGATTATATGTACATGGGGCACGGAGAAGAAACTGCCGGCGGTCGCCATAAAAACTCTATCTTGGCCGATGCAATGGAAGCGGTCATAGGCGCTATATATCTGGACGGAGGGTATGAGGAGACGAAAAACTTTGTTCTCCGTTCTTTTGAGGAGATATTAAAAGACGCTGAAGGCGGCAGGCTTTTTTCTGATTTTAAATCAGAGGTTCAGGAGCTTATGCAAAAGATAGATAAGCATGCGGCTTTGTATTATGAAACTGAAAAAGAAGAAGGGCCTGCTCATGATAAGACTTTTTTTGTGCATCTTTCATGCGACGGCAAAATCTTAGGAAGAGGCAAAGGAAAAAGTAAGAAAGAAGCAGAACAGAATGCGGCCAAGTCCGCCCTAAATGAGCTGAAGAGGAGAGAAAATATAGATGTACTTTAAAAGATTGGAAATGCATGGATTCAAATCTTTTGCAGAACCGGCTGTGATAGAATTTCATGAAGGCGTGACATGCATCGTGGGTCCTAACGGAAGCGGCAAGAGCAACATCAGCGATGCTATACGATGGGTTTTGGGCGAACAGAGTCCTAAGATGCTAAGGGGCGGAAAGATGGAAGAAGTTATTTTCGCCGGAACAGCTAACAGAAAATCCAGAGGAATGGCAGAGGTTACCTTGGTGATAGATAACACTGAAGGAAGATTGCCTATTGATTATAATGAAGTAGCCATAACCAGAAGAATGTACCGTTCAGGAGAAAGCGAGTATCTTATCAACAATAATCAGTGCAGGCTCAGGGATATACGGGAATTGATAATGGATACAGGTATAGGTGTAGACGGTTATTCCATTATCGGTCAGGGAAAGATTGCAGATATAGTAAGCAGCAAACCTGAAAGCAGAAGAGAAATCTTCGAGGAAGCTGCCGGTGTTGTCATGTACAAAAGCAAGAAAGCAGAATCGGAAAGAAAGCTTTCTTCTGCTACAGCCAACCTGGAAAGAGTGAATGATATAATAAACGAGATAGAGAGCAGAATTGACAACCTTAGGGATGACAGTGTTAAGGCACAGGAATATTTAGAATTAAAAGATAGATTTAAAGACTTAGAAATAAATATAACTTTAAGAAATATAGAAAAACTGGAAGAGACTAATAATGTCGCTAAAGATGACCTTGCTCACATGGCTCAGCTTATAGAAAAACTTTCAGCCGAAAAAAAGCAGTTAGATGACAGCATAAGCGAAGACAGAACAAAAAACGATAATCTCGAGCAGCTTTCCAACAAAGCAAAAGACAGGTTGCTGGCCAGCGTTGAAGAGATAAATTCACTGACTAATAAGAGCCAGCTGGACGCAGAAAGACTTAACTCTATAGATAAAGATATCACTAGAGTCGGGGAGGAAATCATTTCCCTGGGCGAAAGAAAAGAAAGAGAATTATCCAATGCAGGAGAACTGGAGGCTCAGAAAAAGGATATAGAAAAAAAGCTTATTGAGACTCAAGAAAAGCTGGATAACGTAATAAAAGAATATGAGCTTATAACGGAAACCGCGGTCAAGCTGGCAGAGGAAACCGATGAATGCAAGAACAAGATGTATTCTCTTTTTAACAAGAGCACTTCTAAAACTTCAGAAGCCAAAAGTCTTGAGAGCTATAAGGAATCTTTAAAACAAAGGAAACAACAGCTTGTTGAAGAAGAAACAAGATTGAAAGAAAATGAAGAGGCTTCCAAGGAAGAACTGAAAAAATACGCAGAACAAAAAGAAGAAACAAGGAAAGCCCTTATAAGCGCAGAAGGTCAAGTAAACTTATTAAAAGAGCAAATCGAAAAACTGTCAGAACAAAGGAAGCAATTGGACAAGCAAGAAAGTCATTTGCAAATACAGATAAGCCAGTTCAACGGAAGAAAAAAGACCATTGAGGAGATGGAAGCCAATTACGAAGGATACAACGGAGCCGTAAAGTTTATAATGAAAAGCGGCCTCAAAGGTATAGAAGGTGTGGCGGCTGATCTGATGAAAGTGCCGTCAGGCTTTGAGACCGCCGTAGAAACGGCTCTCGGAGCAGCTCTGCAAAACATCATATGCCTTCGTGACGAAGACGCGAAAAAAGCCGTAAAAGCATTGAAAGATAATAAAGCCGGACGACTTACTTTCCTTCCTGTAGAATCAGTAAGAGGAAGCAAGGCTTCACTTCCCGATGCTGTGATATCCCATGCCGGCTTTAAGGGAATCGGCTCTGACTTGGTTCAGTACGATGAAAAATATGAAGGCATTTTCAGGTATTTATTGGGAAGGACGGCCATAGTGGCTACTATGCAAGATGCCATAGATTTTTCCAAAAAGACCGGTTCGGGAGTCAGATTTGTAACTCTTGAGGGCGAAGTTGTCAATGCCAGCGGAGCTATAACAGGAGGCAGATATAAAAACGCAACAGCCAACCTCCTTGAAAGAAAAGGAGAAATCCAAAAGCTGGCACATAAAGTCAGAAATTTGGAGGAAGAACTTTTCCGGACAAGGCAGGGTCGGGCTCAGTGCGATTCTGATATGAAGGGCAAAAGCGAGGCTCTTGAGGAAAAAGAAAATTCGTATAGGGAACTTCAGCTTGCTATACTCAGCCTGGAATCAAAGATAGAAACAGCAAAAAGTTTTCTTCAGGATATGAGCGCCAACGGTTCAAGACATAAACAACAGATAGAATCAATAGACAAAGACCAGTCCGATGCGGAAGCAATGGCAGTTAATCTTGAGAGAGAAGCCGAAGAATGCAGAAGCCAGGGAAAAGCGCTGGAAAATAAGATTGAAGAACTAATGTGTGAGCAGGAAAAAGTGAAGGTACAGGTAGATGATGCTTCCGATAAGATAACAGCTGTAAGAATAGAAAAGAACAGTCTGGATGGCAGCATCGAAGGTCTCGAGCAGATGCTCAAACGCATTATGAATACGGTTCATGACTTTAACCAACAGATAGAGGCAAAAGAAGAAGAAATAGTTGCTCTCAGAGAAGAGAAAGAAAGAACGTTGTTTGGAACAGACGATGCGGAGGAACTGTTAAAGAGCAAGGTTGAGGAAAAAACATCTCTTGAAGAATACATATCAAAAGTTTCGGAAGAGAGGAGCACATTGGCTAAAAAGCTGGAAGATAAAATCAGCAGACAAGTCCAAGCCCAGGAAAAGCTTAACGCATATCAGGACCAAAAGTATAGAGAAGAAATTAAGCTGGCAAAAAATGAGACTCAGCTGGACACCTTCAAAGAAAAGCTTTGGGAAGATTTTGAAATATCTTATCTTCAGGCAATCGACTTTAAAAAATCTGATTTTGTGATGTCCTCTGCCCAGAAAGAAAGCAGAGAGATAAGAAACAGGTTAAAAGAGCTGGGAGATGTCAACGTAGGCGCCATAGAAGAATACGCACAGGTCAGCGAGAGATATGAATTCCTTACTCAGCAGAGAAAAGATATTACGGAAGCTATGGAACAGCTCCGCGATATCATAGACGACATGGAAAAGACCATAAAGAGCAAGTTTAAAGACAACTTCGATAAGGTGGTCGTCAATTTCGAGAAAATATTCAAAGCTATGTTCGGCGGCGGCCATGCGGAGCTGAGGCTGGATAATGAAAACGACCCGTTGGAGGCAGGCATAGAGATTATAGCACAGCCTCCGGGCAAAAAACTGCAGAATATCAACCTTATGTCCGGCGGAGAGAAAACGATGACAGCCATAGCATTGATGTTTGCCGTGCTTCAGACTACGCCGACACCGTTTTGTATTTTAGACGAAGTGGAGGCAGCTCTTGACGATATGAATATAGAGCGTTTCGCCAAATATCTCAGAAGCTTCCATGATATTCAGTTTGCCATAATAACTCACCAGAAGGCTACGATGGAGTACGCAGATGTGCTTTACGGAATTACCATGCCGGAAAGAGGAGTTTCCAAGGTCCTTTCCTTGAGATTGGGAGACGATTTCCAGCTGTAACTTGCATGAGAGCTGACTTTTAAAAGTTTGAAAGGGGAAAAGTATGTCATTATTTTCAGAGAAAAAATCCTTTTTCGGAAGACTTTCGGAAAAGATAAGCGATGCTATAATGGCCAGAGCTAAAGTAGACGAAGAACTGATGGACGAGTTGGAGGAAATCCTTATAACATCAGATATAGGTATGGATACTACCATGACTATCATGGAAAGCCTTCGCGAAAAGATAAAAAACAACAATATAACCGAGCCTTCCAAGGTGACAGATGCATTGAAGGAAATAATGATAAGGCTGGTGGATAAAGGCGATAGGCAAAAGCTTTGCAGTGATGTACCTTTAATCATTCTGGTCATCGGAATCAATGGAGGAGGCAAGACCACAACCATAGGAAAGCTGGCGCATAAGCTTAAGCAAGAGGGCAAAACAGTGATGCTGGCAGCAGCTGACACCTTTAGGGCCGCTGCGGCAGAGCAGCTGGTAATATGGGGACAGAGAAACAACGTCAACGTGATAAAGCATAAGGAAGGCGCAGACCCTTCAGCGGTAATTTTCGATGCTATACAGTCTGCGAAAGCCAAAGGAATCGATGTGCTTATATGCGATACAGCCGGCAGACTGCAGAACAAAAAGAATCTCATGGATGAACTTGGCAAGATGAACAGAGTTATAGACAGAGAATTTCCGGAGGCTGCAAGAGAGACTTTGCTGGTGCTTGACGCAACCACAGGCAAGAACGCTGTTTCACAAGCTCAGGAATTCGGAAGCGTGGCTGATATAACCGGTATCGTTATAACAAAACTGGATGGCACTGCTAAAGGCGGTATAGCAGTTACGGTGGCAGATCAGTTTGACATGCCTATTAAGTTTATAGGCGTCGGGGAAAAAATAGAAGATTTGAAAGAATTTGTTCCTGAAGAATTCATAGGAGGAATATTCGATGAGTAAACCTATAGTGGCCATCGTCGGCAGGCCTAATGTTGGCAAATCCACCTTTTTCAACAAAATAGTCGGACGACGCATTTCTATAGTGGAAGACACTCCGGGAGTGACCAGAGACAGAATATATGCTGAAGCTGAATGGAACGGCACCAATTTCGCCTTGATAGATACAGGCGGAATAGAGCCGGCCAGCCAGGATGTGATATTGTCTCAGATGCGGGAGCAAGCTCAGATAGCGATGGATATGGCCGATGTCATACTGTTCATCACTGACGGAAAAGAGGGCTTGACTTCTGCTGACAGGGAAGTTGCCATGATGCTGATGAGAACAGGCAAGAAGGTGGTGCTGGTGGTGAACAAAATCGACGCTCCGCATAGATTGCCTGATGATTTTTATGATTTTTACGAGTTGGGATTAGGTGAGCCTATTCCGATTTCGGCAGCCAATATGCTCAACTTCGGAGACGTGCTGGACGAAATCGTCAGCAGCTTTCCTGAAGGAGCCGGGCAGGAGGAAGAGGAAACCATAAAGATTGCCGTTATAGGTAAACCTAACGTAGGCAAATCGTCTCTTGTGAATTGTCTGCTGGGAGAAAACAGAGTGATAGTTTCCCCGATAGCCGGTACGACCAGGGATTCTATAGATACGCCTTTTGAAAAAGACGGAGAAAAATATATACTTATCGATACGGCAGGAATACGCAGAAAGAGCAAAGTCAATGAAGACATCGAAAGATACAGCGTTATCCGCGCTGTCGCGGCTATAGAAAGATGCGATGTATGCCTTTTGATGATAGATGCGGCAGAAGGACTTACGGAACAGGACAAGAAGATTGCAGGCGTGGCCCATGAAGCCGGAAAAGGCATAATCGTAGTAGTAAACAAATGGGACCTAATTACAAAAGAGACCAATACTATGAGAGACTTTAAGCGGGAGATTGAGTCAGAACTGCAGTTTATGTCCTATGCGCCTGTGCTATTCATTTCCGTGCTTGAAAAACAGAGAATAAACCAAGTCATTGATATGGCCAAATATGTGGCTGAAAACAGAGCGATGAGAGTTCCTACAGGACAGCTCAACAGTCTCATAATGGATGCGATAATGATGAAACAGCCGCCATCGGACAAAGGCAGACGGCTGAAAATCTATTATGTGACTCAAGTAGCAGTCAAACCGCCGCTTTTCAGTTTTCAGATAAACAAAAGAGAGCTGATGCACTTTTCATATGCGAGATACTTGGAGAATAAGATAAGAGAGAGCTTTGGCTTCGAAGGCACTTCCTTAAAGTTTGTTTTCCGTGAAAAGGGAGAAAAAGGAGAATAGCATGGTAGTTTTAAAGTTTATCATATGGGTGGCAGTGGCCTATTTTATAGGGAACATTTCACCATCAATCCTCCTGGGAAAAGCCATGGGAGTGGATATAAAGAAGGAAGGCAGCGGCAATGCGGGAACGACCAATGCGCTGCGCGTGCTGGGCAAGAAAGCGGCGCTTATAACTCTTGTCATAGACATAGCAAAAGGCGTCTTGGCAGTTTGGCTCGGCTTCCGCTTCGGAAACGATACCATAGGAATGGTATGCGCTTTGGCTGTATTTTGCGGCCATATCTGGCCTTGCTTTTATAACTTTAAAGGCGGAAAGGGCGTAGCTACCGCGTTTGGAGCTATATTGGCTATCAATTGGGTTTTGGCCTTGGTTCTGCTTTTGATAGTAGCCATAGGACTTCTTTTGACACGGAGGATGTCAGCCGGCTCTCTGCTAGGCGCAGTAACATTTCCTCTGTGCTGCTGGTTCTTTGAACCTGAATTCATATACGTAGGCTCAGTGATGGCCGTAATAGTGATAATAAAACATGGAGCTAATATTATGAGACTCATCAAGGGCGAAGAGCCTAAGATGTTTTAGCTGTCTTGATAGATGAGATTTTTCTGATGGAAGGTATGACGATGGAGAAAAGGATAGCTGTCATAGGTGCAGGAAGCTTTGGAACCGCCCTGGCAAAATTGCTTACAGATAAAGGCTATGATGTATCCCTTTGGGGACGGAGAAAAAGTCAGGTTGAATTGATGATAGACACGAGGGAAAATCCCCATTATCTGCCCGGAATTAATTTGCCTGAGCAGTTGAAAATTACTGATGATCTGACAAAATGCCTTTCCGATTGCAGTCTTGCGGTATTTTCAGTACCGGCTCAGAGTTTTAGAAGCGTATTGCAGTCTGCAAAAAAACTCTTAACGCCTGATACTGTGGTTGTAAACGTGGCGAAAGGCATTGAGAAAGATACGTTGATGACTCTTTCCCGGGTGGCTTATCAAGTGATGCCGGAAATAAAATACGCGGTGCTTTCAGGACCTTCTCATGCGGAAGAAGTGGCCAGACAGCTGCCAACTACTGTGGCTGTAGCTTCAAAGGAGGCAAAACTAGCTCTGGAAGTTCAGGAAACCTTCAATACGGATCGTTTTAGAGTGTATACCAATGACGATATGATAGGCGTTGAACTGGGAGGCGCTCTTAAAAACATCATAGCTCTCGGGGCAGGCATTTCCGACGGAATCGGTTTTGGAGACAATGCCAAAGCTGCCATAATGACAAGAGGAATGACGGAAATGCGCAGGCTGGGTATGGCCATGGGAGCTGACGCCCATACCTTTTCAGGACTTACAGGAATAGGAGACCTCATAGTTACTTGCACAAGCATGCATTCCAGAAACAGAAGATGCGGCATACTTATGGGAAAAGGGAAGGCTCTCAAAGAGGCAGTCAAGGAGATCGGCATGGTGGTAGAGGGTGTTTCTACCGCCGAGGCAGCCTATGCCTTGGCTCAAACTTATAACGTTGAAATGCCTATAACTGAATGCATTTATAAGATGATACATGGAGAAATAGACGCCATGGGAGCGGTGGATATACTGATGGGCAGAAAGACAAAAAACGAAATGCACGTTTAATTAGGTGTCAATTTGGATGACATGGAGGAAACAAATTTGACGGATTTAATACATAAGAAAACTTTTAATATAACGACGTTCGGGTGCCAGATGAACGAACACGATTCAGAGATCATGGCAGGAATGCTCATTGAAAAGGGATATGAGCAGACAGCGGACAGAAGCAAAGCAGACATTGTGATTTTCAACACGTGCAGCATAAGAGAAAACGCAGACAAGCGTTTCTTTGGCACGCTGGGGCAATTAAAGCATCGCAAGGAGGAAGAAGGCGATGCCTTCACCGTATGCGTGTGCGGCTGCATGATGCAGCAGCAGCACATAATAGATCAGCTGAAATCCAAATATCCTTGGGTGGACGTGGTATATGGAACTCATAACCTTCATCATCTGCCGGAGCTTTTGGATAATCTTTATGAAGAAAAGAAAAAGCAGCTTGAGATATGGGACGACGCTGAGGGTATCGTTGAAAATCTGCCGGCTAAAAGGCTCTTTAAACACAAGAGTTTTGTAAACATAATGTATGGCTGCAACAATTTCTGCAGCTACTGCATAGTGCCTTATACCAGAGGCAGAGAAAGAAGCAGAAGACCTGAGGATATAGTCAGTGAAGTGAGAAGGCTTACTTTGGACGGAGTCAAAGAAGTCACCCTGCTCGGACAGAATGTCAACTCCTATAAAGGACAGTCCGCTTCCGGAGAAGCTGCTGATTTTACTGACCTGATATACATGCTGGCAGAAATAGAAGGGCTGGAACGCATACGTTTTATGACCAGCCATCCGAAGGACTTATCAGACAAGCTGATAGAAGCCTTCAGAACTTGTGACAAGCTTTGCAAATACATACATTTGCCGGTGCAGGCCGGTTCAGACAAGGTTCTCAAGGAAATGAACCGCAAGTACACAGGCCAATCTTATCTTGAACTTGTAGATAAATTACGGAGGGCGTGTCCTGACATTGCCATATCTACTGACATAATCGTAGGCTTTCCGGGGGAGACTGAGGCTGACTTTGAGGATACGTTGAACTTGGTCGGAAGAGTAGGATATGATTCAGCCTTTACATTTTTGTATTCCGTAAGACAGGGAACTCCGGCGGCTGCCCGTGAAGATCAGGTGCCGGAAGAGGTAAAACATGAGCGCTTTAACAGGCTTGTAGAAGAGATAAACAGCTCATCTGCTGAAAAAAATAAAGCTTATATGGGCCGAGTTGAAAAAGTGCTGGTAGATGGTGTAAGCAGAAACCGTGACAATGCTTATGAAGGCAGGACGGACAGCTTCAAATTAGTCAATTTTGAAGGCCCTGAAGGCCTGGAAGGGCAGATTGTGCCTGTAAGGATAACCGGAGCCAACACCTTCAGCCTCGTAGGTCAGCTGGCAGAGGAATAGCGGTGCGGCAGTACAAGTCGCATTGCGTATTTCATACTTCATTGCTTCGTACTTCGAATAATGATACTTATATTGAAAAAATGTGATACAAAGTATACGAAATTTGTAAGGGTCAAATAGCAGGCACATATTAAAACAGTTCCCCTTGTCCACAGTAATGTGTTCAAGGGGAACTTCTTTAGGCTT
>UQEW01000053.1 GCA_900540145.1 uncultured Eubacteriales bacterium | reverse complement strand
AGATACAGCTGTTCAATTGGCTTTGGCTGATTTAAAACTCACTATAGATGAAGTTGACGTCACTGTTTTAGAAGAACCATCCAGAGGCTTTTTCGGGATTGGTTCTAAGCTCGCGTTGGTTAGAGTAGAAAAGAAAAAGAAACCTGAAGAAAAACAGGAAATTAAAAAGACAGAGACGCCGAGAAAGGAATTTAAAGAATATAAAAAAGAACAGAAAGAAACCAAAAAACAGATAAATAAAGAACCTGTAATAGAGGAAAACGAAGAGGTTTCCGGCATTGCGGATGCTATCCCTGAGGAAAACCTCAAACCTTGTGAAAATCACATAGCTCTTGACTTTCTGAAAGAGATTACAGGCGAAATGGGACTGGACCTTGATATTAACGCTAAAGAGGGAGAGGACTCCATATACATCTATATACACGGAAAAGACTCTGGAACAATAATAGGCAAAAGAGGACAGACTCTTGACGCCATACAGTACCTTACCAGCCTTGTCGTTAATAAGAATAAGGAAAAATACACCAGAGTTGTAATAGATGCTGAACATTACAGATCCAAGAGGGAAAAAACTCTGGAAGCCCTAGCTCAGAGACTTGCCAACAAGGTGATTAAAACGAAGAGAAGCGTAAAGCTGGAGCCAATGAATCCTTATGAGAGAAAAGTTATTCATTCGACTCTTCAGAATAATCCTAAGGTAGTAACAAGAAGCGAGGGACAGGATCCATATAGAAGAGTTATAATCGAACTGAAACAGTAAAGTAAGAGGAGCTGTCTTGTCAGAGGCAGCTCTCTTTGTAATTTTAAGCATATATTTAAAGTAAACAAAGCGATTATTGGTGATTTAGATGAGAGAAGACACTATTGCAGCTATTGCTACAGCCCCGGGAGAAGGAGGCATAGGGATAATTCGAATAAGCGGAGATAAGGCCTTTGAAATTTTGGAAAAGGTCTTCGTTCCTGTATCTAAAGAAATTAAACCCAGAGTTTTGCAATACGGTCATGTGATAGATTTTAAAAACGGCAAAGTAATAGATGAAGCCATGGCAGTATATATGAAAGCTCCGTATTCTTATACGACAGAGGATGTAACGGAAATCCAGTGTCACGGCAGCATAGTCTCTTTGAGAAAAATATTATCTCTCGTATTGGAAAGCGGCGCCAGGCTGGCAGAAAGAGGGGAATTCACCAAACGCGCTTTTTTAAACGGAAGATTAGATTTGACTCAGGCAGAAGCCGTAATAGATCTGATAAAAGCAAAATCCGACAAATCCTTTGATGTAGCCCTTGAGCAGCTGGAAGGAGCCCTTTCTGCTAAGATAAAAGACATAAGAGCGTTGCTAGTAGATGTGCTTGTCAATCTGACTGTCAATATAGATTATCCCGACGAGGATATAGAGGAGATGACTTATGAAAAACTGTTTAAAGATGTTTCCAATATAAGGGATTATATTGACAATCTTTTAAAGACAGCTGATACGGGAAAAATTTTAAATGAAGGACTTAAAGTCTCTATCGTAGGAAAACCTAACGTAGGCAAATCCTCTCTTATGAATGCCCTAATCGGAGAAAACAGAGCAATAGTTACGGATATACCGGGAACTACCAGAGACACCATAGAGGAAACTATTTCCGTAAGAGGAATACCTGTTGTAATCACTGATACAGCAGGGATACATGAGACTGACGACTTGATAGAACAAATAGGAATCAGCAAGAGCAAGGAATCCTTTAATAACGCGGATTTGATTATATTTGTGATAGATAGCAGCCAGGAACTTTCTCTCGAAGATTTTGACATAATGAAGCACATCGGAGAGAGAAACACCATAGTGCTGCTTAACAAAACAGACAAAGGACAAGTAGTTTTACGAAAACAAATTGTAAATGAGATAAAAAATGTATTTATAATAGAAAGCGCGGTATCCAAGGGAATTGGAATTAAAGAGCTGGCTGACAGAATAGAAGATTTGGTGTACGCCGGCAAGGTAAATCAGCAAAACAGCGTCATGGTTACCAATGTGCGCCATGAAAGAATTTTAAAAGAAGCTTTTACCGCGGCAGGAGATGCTTTGCAAATGATTGAAATGAAGCAACCTCTTGAATTTATAGAAATAGACGTAAACAGATGCTATGAGCTTTTAGGTGAAATCATAGGTCAAACGGCAACTGACGATATAATAGAAAAAGTCTTTGAAAGATTTTGCCTTGGAAAATAACTGACTTTCGAAGGCATTGATGTTGATAAGAGGTAAGCGAAGTGGAACACATTTTGATGGGTGAATATGACGTAATAGTTGTGGGAGCAGGACACGCAGGGTGCGAGGCAGCTTTGGCTGCAGCCAGGATGGGTAAAAAAACCCTGATGTTTTCAATGAACCTGGAAGCCATAGCCATGATGCCGTGCAATCCTTCTATAGGAGGAACAGGCAAAGGTCATCTTGTCAGAGAGATAGACGCTCTCGGAGGAGAGATGGGAAAAAACATCGATAAGACATTTCTCCAGAGCAAGATGCTGAATACGGCTAAAGGACCTGCGGTACATTCTTTGAGAGCCCAAGCTGATAAAAACAGATATCACATAGAGATGAAAAAAACCATAGAGTCGACGCCGGGCCTTGATATGAAGCAGGGTGAAGTGACTGACATATTAGTTGAAGATGGCAGAGTTTGCGGAGTTGTGACGAAGACTTTCACATGTTATAAGGCTAAAGCTGTAATATTGGCTACGGGAACTTTCCTGGCAGGCAAAATTTTTATAGGCAGCAGCGCTTTTGAAAGCGGTCCCAACGGATTGGCGCCATCCAACGAACTGGCTGTCAATTTGAAAAAGCACGGAATCAAATTGCGCAGATTTAAAACGGGGACTCCTGCAAGGTGCCTGGGAAGCAGCTTGGATTATTCGAAGATGACAGAACAAAAGGGCGATGAAAAAACAGTTCCGTTTTCTTTCATGAACGACGAAGTGGGAGAAAACAAAGTTTCTTGCTGGCTGACATATACAAATGAGGAAACGCACAAAGTTATAAGGGCCAACTTTCATCGTTCAGCGTTGTTCGGGGGACAGATAGAAGGGATAGGCCCTAGATACTGCCCGTCCATAGAAGACAAAGTAAATCGATTTGCCGACAAAGAAAGACATCAGTTGTTCATCGAACCGGAGGGACTGGACACTGATGAAATGTATATACAGGGCATGTCCTCCAGCTTGCCGGAAGACGTACAAGAGGCTTTTTACAAGACCATACCGGGTCTTGAGAATATTAGAATCGTAAGACCTGCCTATGCCATAGAATACGATTGCATTGATCCGCAAGATTTAAAGCTGAATCTTGAGAGCAGATTTATAGAAAACCTTTTTTGCGCAGGACAATTTAACGGGAGTTCCGGATACGAAGAAGCAGCAGCTCAGGGTCTTATGGCAGGAATTAATGCCTGTCTTAAGATTTCCGGCAAAAAACCGCTGGTCCTGGGAAGAAACGAGGCTTATATTGGCGTTCTAATCGACGATTTAGTGACTAAAGGTACTAATGAACCTTACAGAATAATGACGTCCAGAGCGGAATATAGGCTGGTTCTAAGGCAAGACAACGCAGATTTGCGTTTGACAGACAAAGGATATGCTGTGGGGCTTGCCGGTGAAGAGCGATATGCGCGCTATTTGAAGAAAAAAGAGAACGTCGAAAGAGAAATGAAGAGATTGGAAGAAAAAACTTTCTTGTCTTCGGAAGTCAATGATTTTCTTGAAACCATGGGAACATCTGCCGTTTCCGGAAGGATATCCATGGCTGAACTTCTCAAAAGACCTCAGATTACTTATGAAAGTTTGAAAGCCATAGACGACCAAACAAGACCTTCTCTTTCATATCACGAAGTGACCCAGCTGGAAGTGCAGATAAAGTATGAAGGATATATAAACAAACAGCTGGCACAGATTGAAAGATTCAAAAAGCTGGAAGATAAGAGACTTCCTCAGAACATGGATTACAATCTTGTAGAAGGGCTTAGAATAGAAGCTTGCCAGAAATTAAATCAGATTAAGCCTGAATCCGTAGGACAAGCCTCCAGAATTTCGGGAGTCTCCCCGGCTGATATAAACGTACTTCTTATATATCTTGAAAAAAAGAGAAGAGGCGGACAATGAATCAACTGATTGATTACTTTAATGAAAACCAAATACCGTATTCTGATGAAATTATCAGAAAGTTCGACGCTTACAGAAGCGGAATATTACAGTGGAACCAATTTGTCAATCTTACAGCCATAAGGGATCCGCAGGAGTTCACCGTAAAGCATTTCATCGATTCTGCAACATGCTTCTGCCTTCCTGAATATGCGCAGGCTGATAAGATTGTAGATATGGGAACAGGCGCCGGATTTCCGGGAGTGCCTCTTGCTATACTGTCACCGGAAAAGGAATTTGTTTTGGTGGATTCGCTTAATAAGCGGCTGAAAATAATACAGGAATTGTGCCAGACCATAGGCATTAATAATGTTACCACTATCCATAACAGAGCAGAGGATATGGGCAGGGATTCCAGGCATAGGGAAAAATACGATATGTGCGTTTCAAGGGCTGTGGCAAATTTAAGCGTACTTTGCGAATACTGCCTGCCTCTCGTCAAGCCCGGAGGAGTGATGGCAGCCTATAAAGGGGCGGACGCAGACAAAGAATTGGAAGAAGCTAAAAACGCCATGAAAACTTTAGGCGCTACAGAGTATAGGATGGAGAAAACTGCCATAGGCCAAGAGGCCAGCATGCATCGTATATTAATCATTAAAAAAACAGGAAAAACTCCGTCGAAATATCCCAGAAAAGCCGGTACTCCGGCGAAAGAACCCTTAAAATAGAGTATTTTAGGGGTTTTTAGCTTAAAAATTTTTTCATATTGCCCTCGGGAAATGTTAAGCTTTTCCCAAGAGGAGGACAGGAGGTAGATATACATATGGAAAAAAGGAAAAGGGGTATTTTAAATTTTATAACCGAACAATCCGCGCAGCCGCAAGTAATAATGGTTCCATTAGAAAAGATAGAAGCAAACCCGCAACAGCCGAGAAAAATTTTCAAAGACGAAGGAATGGAGGAATTGACCGGCTCTATTAAGGAATATGGAGTTCTCCAGCCGATAATATTAAAAGATGAAAAAGAGCGCTATACCATAATAGCAGGGGAAAGACGGTATAGGGCTGCGCAGCTTGCCGGTTTGGAAAAGATACCGGCAATAATTAAAACGATGGAAACAAAGGAAGCGGCGCTTATAGCTTTGGTAGAAAACGTCCAGCGCGAAGATTTAAACTTTCTGGAAGAAGCCAGGGCTTATAAAAAACTTATGGATGACTTCAACCTGACACAAGGAGAAATAGCAGAAAAAGTTAACAAGCGCCAATCCACGATTTCCAATAAAATACGAGTTTTATCGCTGCCGGAAGACATACAAGAACAGCTTGTTGACAACCGGCTTACAGAAAGACACGCAAGGGCCCTTTTAAAGCTCAAAGACGATGAAGACAGAAAACAAGTCATGGAACGTATTGTTGCCAACGGGTTAAATGTGAAACAAACAGAAAAGCTAATAGAAGACGTGCTGACAAAAAAAGAAGAGGCTTTGCGAAAAAGACGGAAGGTAAATTATATAAGTTATAAGATATATTTGAATACAATAAGAAAAGCTTTTAATCAAATAAAAGAAATGGAAAATAATGTAAAAATGTCCCAAGAAGATAAGGGGGATTTTTTAGAAGTAAAGATACTTCTCCCTAAAAATGATAGATGTTTCACGTGAAACATCTATTTTTTTCTTATTTAATATGGAAATATCACATAAAATATTATATAATATCATCATATTCAAAGTAGGAGGAGTTATTTTGGGAAAAGCAATAGCAATATTCAATCAAAAGGGCGGCGTCGGAAAGACAACCACTAATATTAACCTAGCAGCATGCCTGGCCCTGAAGGGGAAAAATGTTTTGATCCTTGACATAGACCCACAGGGAAACACTACGAGTGGAATAGGCGTGTCAAAGAAGAAACTGAAAAAAACTGTATATAATATTTTAGTAGATGACGAGTTCGATCCAAGAGAAGCCATAATAAAGACTTCAGTAAAAAACCTGGATCTTATTCCTGCCAGCGTAGATTTAGCCGGTGCGGAAGTAGAACTGGTGCAGATAGAAGGGCGTGAGAAAGCACTGAAAAACGGTTTGGACAAGATAAGAGATAATTATGATTATATTTTTATCGATTGTCCGCCTTCCCTCGGTCTTTTAACTATAAACTCTTTGGCAGCTGTAGATAGCGTTCTCATTCCTATACAATGTGAGTTTTATGCGTTGGAAGGAGTGAGCCAGTTGGTAAGCACCATAGAACTGGTAAAAAAAAGCTTGAATCCTCAGCTTGAAGTGCAGGGAGTAATATTGAGTATGTTTGACGGAAGAACTAATCTTTCCGCGCAGGTAGTGCAAGAGGTAAAAAAATATTTCGGTGGCAAGGTATATTCTACTGTAATCCCGAGAAATGTAAGATTAGCTGAAGCTCCGAGTTTCGGCCTACCTATAACGGAATACGATCCAAAATCCCGCGGAGCAGAAGCTTACACGGATTTTGCTGAAGAGTTCCTTGAGCAGGAGGAGGAGTAATATGTCTGCAGCAAAAAAAGGAGGATTGGGAAGAGGACTGGAGGCTCTCTTTGCAGATGTACCTGTAAAGGAACCTGCAGTTGAGACGGCTGCTGAAAGATCCGTTAAATCGGATGAAAAAAATGATGGTGATGCTGTAAAGTATATAAAAATCCACGATATAATGCCCAATGTCAACCAACCCAGAAAAACTTTTGACGAAGAAAAAATAGAAGAGCTGGCTAACTCTATAAAAGAACATGGCATAATTCAACCGATAGTGGTAAGAAAGCATAAAAACGGATATGAAATAGTAGCAGGAGAAAGAAGATGGCGAGCCGCTATGAAAGCAGAGCTGGCAGTGGTTCCATGTCTTATAAGAGAGTTGAATGATGAGCAGAATATGCTCATAGCCATAATAGAGAACATGCAGAGAGAAGACCTTAACCCTATCGAAGAGGCAGAAGGGCTTCAACAGATGATGGGCAATTTCGGGATGACTCAGGAGCAAGTCTCAAAGAGCGTTGGAAAAAGCAGACCGTATATAGCCAATTCCATGAGACTCTTAAAACTCCCCCAATATATAAGAGACAGCATTTCAGAAGGAAAACTTACAGCAGGCCATGGACGCACACTGATAACTATTCCGGACGAGAAGAAACAAGAAGAGATTTGGAAAAAGATAATCGATGAAGGACTGTCAGTACGTGAGACAGAAAAATTAGTGGCCTCTGAGGGAAAAACAAAAAAAAGAACTCCGCTAAAAAAGAAAAAGAACCCGGATGTTTTGAAAGTGGAAGAAGAACTAAAAACTGCGCTGGGAACGAAAATTTCTATTAGCGGTACACAAAATAAAGGTAAAATAGAAATAGAATTTTATTCCAAGGATGATTTAGAGAGGCTGATAGAACTGTTGAAATCACTTGGATAGGAGAGGATGTTTCACATGAAACTTTTAATATTATTGATGGTGATTTGGAATACGATAGCGTTTATAATGATGGGAATTGATAAACGCCGGGCGATAAAGGATCAAGAGAGAATAAGTGAAAAAACACTGCTTATCAGCGCTTTTATAATGGGAGCCATAGGAATTGGAGGCGGAGCTCTCGCATTCAATCATAAGACAAACAAACCGTTATTTAAGATTGGAATACCTCTGGCACTTATTGTAAACGCCGGAATAATATATGGATTAATACATTTTAATATTGTATAGATATTTTTATATAAGCGCCCCTGTAAAGGGGTTTTACTTTTGTAAAGGGGAAATGGCAAAGGGAAGCGTTAAACCATGCATCAGTTAGAACAGATAAATAAACTTACTGACAAAGTATTACAAGAACTAAAATCCATAGGAATACCTGTATCAAATAATATTGAAAAAGTTGTAATTAATACAAGAACTAAAAAAAGACTGGGAGCCTGTAAGAAAAACGTAAATTCATGCGGAAGAGAAAGCTTTATAATTGAAATATCTGCAAGAGCCTTAGAGTGCAAAGAAGAGCAAATCTGCAATATAATCGCACATGAATTAATTCACACATGTCCCGGTAGCTTTAATCATGGTAAAAAATGGAAGAAATACGGAGAAAAAACAGAGGCGCTTTTAGGGTACCATATTAAAAGGACTGTAAACTTAGAAGAAATGGGGATAAAACCAGATAAAACTTCTGAAAAAGTAAGGTATACAATAATATGCAAGAAATGCGGCCAAAAGTTTGAAAGAAAAAGAAAATGCCCACTGGTAGAACATCCTGAAAATTACAGATGCGGAAAATGTGGTGGAAGGTTAAAGTTGCTATAGAAACACACTATATCTTGTAGATGAAAAAAAGCTGTAAATATGATATTATAATATAATAAAAACTTTAACATATTGAGATTATCACAAAAACAACACTTAATTAAGAAGGGCGAATGTTAAAATATTTATGTGTTTATTCTCGCCTGAAAAGAACGGAGAGTATTATGGCAAATATGTCCAATAAAAAAGTCATATCGTCTTATGTTCCGTTACCTATCTGCGTTATCAACAGACAAGGTAAAGTTTTAAGTGCAAGCGATAGGATAAATGAAGTATTTATATATGATGAAATAGTTGACAGCGATATTTTTACGCTTACAGGAGTAAAGGTCGCGGAGCTTTTTGAAGCCGCCGCCAGTGAACAATATCCTATAATTAAAAGAAACGATAAAGCATTTAGGCTGGTTACAAAACTTATCGATGAAGACGGAGAACAATTGCTTTCGGTGTTGTTTAATGACATAACAACTTTTGAAGAGCTGAAGGAAAAATACAATGATGAAAAACTGTGTATCGCTAAAATTCAAGTAGATAATTACGATGAACTTATAGCAGATATGACGGCTCAGGAAAGGCAAAATCTTACCAATGCCATAGACAGAATAATAAGAAAATGGGCAGAGAAAGCTAATGCCAGCATAAACGAGATAGATGACAACATTTATATAGTAACTTTTGAACAATACTTTTTAGATAAATTGATAAACTTGAAGTTTAGTATTTTAGATGAAGTAAGGGATCTAGATACCAGCGCTGATTTTCCTGCAAGCCTGAGTATAGGAGTAGGCGCAGGTGGAAAGAATCCTGCTGAAACTGAAGAATATGCAGACGCAGCTTTAGACTTGGCCTTAGGAAGAGGAGGAGACCAGGCAGTAGTTAAACGCAACAGAAAAATAGAATACTTTGGCGGAACATTACAAACCGTAGAAAAAAGAAATAAAGGAAAATCCAGAATCGTAGGCCACGCATTAAAACAACTGATAGACCAATCAAAGAAGATATTTATAATGGGCCACTCAAATCCTGATATGGATTGTTTCGGTGCGGCCTTAGGAGTAATGAGACTGTGTGCCATAAGAGATGTGGAGCCATATATAGTTATAGACAATTACAAAGATGCTCTGCAAATCATATTTAAACAAGCAAAAGAGAGTGATGAATATAGATTCATAAATAGCGAAAAAGCTAAAGCTTTAGCGGATAAAGAAAGCTTAGTCATTGTTTTGGATACTCACAGACCAAGCATGGTTGAATGCCCTGAACTTCTTGAAATATGTGAGAGAGTGGTAGTCATAGACCATCACCGTCGTGTAGAAGAATTTATCGAAAACCCGGTTTTAGCTTATATGGAATCGTACGCTTCTTCTACATGTGAGCTGGTTACGGAAATTCTTCAATATATGACCAGCAAAAAGGCACTGATAAAGTTGGAGGCAGAAGCGTTATTGGCTGGAATCACCATAGATACTAACGGTTTTACAGTAAAAGCCGGAGTAAGAACTTTCGAAGCTGCTGCTTGGCTGAGAAGGCAAGGAGCGGACCCAACAGAGGTAAGCAGATTTTTCCAAGAAGAAAAAGAAAGCTTTACTATAAGAGCCAAAGCGTTAGCGGAAGCAATTTTTTATAAAGAAGGAATTGTGGTTTCTCTGTGCGGAAAAGCGCATCCAGACGAACAAGTGATTTGTGCTCAGGTAGCTGACCAGCTTTTAACCGTAAGAGGCGTAAAAGCCAGCTTTGTAGCCGGAGTAAACGGGGAGGGAAGAACGGTAATAAGCGCAAGGTCTCTTGGAGAAGTAAACGTACAGACCGTTATGGAGAAATTTAACGGCGGCGGACACCTTACTACTGCTGCCGCTCAAGTAGATATTTCACCTGGAGAGGCTATCAGAAGAATACTTGAAATAATGGAGGTTGGACAATGATAGTTATTTTAAATAGAGATGTTAAAGGAACTGGAAAAGCCGGAGATGTGGTTAAGGTAAGCGACGGATATGCAAGAAATATGTTGCTGCCTAAGGGATATGCAAAAGAAGCCACGGAGGGAAACATAAGAAGTCTCGAAAAACAAAAGGCTATAGCAGCTGAAAAAAAAGCTGAAGAAAAGGCTCGCGCTGAAGAACAAGCAAAAAAGATAAGCGAACTTTCTGTAACCATAAAAACGAAAGCCGGAGACGGAGGCAAGATATTCGGCTCCATAACCTCAAAAGATATCGCTGAAGCTTTAAACAAGCAGCACGGTATTGACGTGGATAAAAAGAAGATTCAAATGGAAGCGCCTATAAAGCAAACAGGCGAAACAACAGTAAACGTAAAATTATACTTCGAAGTCAGCGCCCAATTAAAAGTGATAGTTGAGGCTGAATAATTTCAAACCAAAATTCTTTAACATAAATTTATGGGAGAAGAGTATGGAAAGAATACCGCCACACAATGAAGAAGCGGAAAGGTCAGCGCTTGGAGCGTGTATGCTCAGCAAAGAAGCTTTAATGGACGTAGCAGAAGAAGTTAGGGCCGAAGATTTCTATAATGAAAGCCATAGGGAAATATTCAATTCAATAATGAGGTTGTACCGAGAGAATATTTCAGTAGATATGCTTACCGTATGTGAGGACTTGAAAAAACAAAAAGCTTTGGATATGGTAGGCGGAAGAACATATATTGGGACACTTACTTCTGAAGTCCCTTCAACTGCCAACGCAGGGGATTATGCTAAAATAGTCGCAGAAAAAGCTATGATGCGGCAATTGATTTTTGCTTCGGAAGAAATAGCGGCAAAAGGATATGAAGATAAAGAAGACACAGAAGGACTGATAAATGCCGCAGAAGCCAGCATTTTCCGCATTGCGCAAAAGCGTCAAAAAAATGATTATGCCAAGATTCAAGACGTATTGATGAAAAATCTCAAGATGATTGATGAGGCCGAAAGAAATCAGGGAAATGTTATAGGACTTCCTACAGGATTTAAAGCTTTGGATGAAAAAACTTCCGGCTTGCAAAAATCAGATTTGATAATAATAGCGGCTAGGCCAGGCATGGGAAAAACAGCATTTGCTTTAAACGTTGCGGCACAAAGCGCAGTTAAAGCAAAGGCTTCTGTATTGATATTCAGTTTGGAAATGTCACAGGAGCAACTGGGGCAAAGGTTAATAGCCATGCAGGCAAGAGTTGAATCTGAAAAACTTAAAAAAGGGAATTTAGAGAGAAAGGATTGGGACAGAATAAACGTTGCCCTTGATGAATTAAATGAGACAAAGATAGTAATAGACGATACTCCGGGAATTTCTATAATGGAGATGCGGAATAAATGCAGAAGGCTTAAAGCAGAGCAGGGTCTTGACCTTGTAGTAATAGACTATCTTCAACTGATGACTTTTGACGGCCGGGCAGACAGCCGCCAGCAAGAGGTCAGCGCCCTTTCACGGCATTTAAAGTTACTGGCAAGAGAGATGGATTGTCCTGTTATCGTACTTTCCCAGCTGTCAAGAGCACCCGAGCAAAGACAAGATAAAAGACCGATGTTGTCGGATTTAAGAGAATCCGGCTCTATCGAACAAGACGCCGATATAGTCATCTTTTTATACAGAGATGATTATTATAACGAAAACAGTGAGAAACCAGGTGTTTGTGAAGTCAATTTGGCGAAGCACAGAAGCGGCCCTACTGAAAGGCTGGAACTTACGTGGGTGGCTAGATACACCAAGTTCAGCGACAAAGCGTTATGATGGAGGTACAAAATGATTACCAAAGATATGACCATATCTCAAGTACTGGAGCTTGAGGGAAATTATGAGAAAATCTTTGAAAAGTATTTCATGACTTGTTCAGGCTGTCCGGGAGCATATAGAGAAACTCTTGAAGAGGCGGCAAAGGGGCATGGTGTAAATCTTGAAAAACTGCTTGCCGACTTAAACGAAGAAAACGAAAGCAGAAGAGATAATGAGTTTTAAGAGAGAAAAGATAAAAGATTTTTATTTGCTTTCTACCGATGTGGAAAACATATTTATAAATGAATATATGCCTGAAGCTCCGGGAGACTACGTGAAGGTGTATTTATACGGACTCCTTTACAGCCAATACCAAGAAGACATGACATATAAAGAGATGGGAAAGCAACTCAAGCTTACCTCAAAACAGATAGAGGAGGCATGGGACTATTGGGCCGGCATGGGTGTGATAGAAAAAAAACATCAGAAAGGCAGCTTTTCTTCGGAGTATGATATAGAATTTAAAAATTTAAGAAGCCTGATGTATGGCATAGAAAACGACGGTGAAAGCATTTCATATGAAAATAAAGATGAAGAAGCTTTTGAAATGACTTATGAAAATGCGCCGGTCTACGATAATGACCTTAAAGATGTACTTTATGAAGTAGAAAAAATAAAAGGTTCGCCTCTTTCAGCCAAAGAGACCAGAGAAACCTTTTCCTGGGTAGAAGAGCTGGGAGCGACGAAAGAGGTTGTTTTGGCGGCTGTGGCTTATTGCTTTGAAAAAGGAAAGACAGGGTTTAGCTACATCAGCAAGGTAGTTACTCAATGGACTGAAAACGGTTTAAAGACAGAGGAAGATGTAAAAGCTCATCTTGAAAATATAGAGCAAAGCTTTGCCAGATACAAAACAGTTCTTCAAAACTTAGGTATTAACAGGGGAGTTACAAAAGCAGAGAGAGAAATAATAGATAAATGGTTTGATGAGATGGGCTTCAACATGGAAAGAGTCATTGACGCGTGTTGCAAGGGCTCATTTATACCGACGCCGAATGTGCGGTATGTAAATGGAATACTAGAGAAATGGTATGAAGAAGCTAAAGCTGACGGTCGGAATGTGAACAGCAAAGTAACCGTTACTCAAGCCGACTTGAACAGATATTATGAATATCTCAGAAAAAAGGCAGAGGAAGAAGCAGAAGAAAGAAAAAAAGAAATCTACAACAAAATACCTAGAGTTGCAGAGATAGATGGACAGCTTTTAGAGCTGGGAAAGAAAGTATCAAAGAGTGTTCTTGGAGGAGATTTAAAAGCAAGAAATGAAGCAAAACAGCTTATGAATCTTTTGGAAGAAGAAAGGGCTGTATTGCTTACAGAAAATAATTTTGAAGAAGATTATACAGACATCAAATATTCTTGCAGTAAATGCAATGACACGGGGATTACGGAAGACGGAACCCGTTGCTCATGCACAAAACAGCGAATAGGAGAAGCAGAAATATGGCAAAATTTATCTTCAGAAAAAAGATAAAAGAAAACCCCCCGGAAAAAGAAGATAATCCAGTAAACGAGAAAAAGAAAATAAAAAAGGCAAACAAGAAAGAACTCTGGAACAAAACGATAGCTATTGCAGGGAATTCAATAGAAGCTGTAGACGAAATATGTGATGAAATAGGCAAAATTGCCGATGCAGGATGGAATTTGCTTATTTCAATATGCGCTTCACTTGTAAATGCCGTCGATTTGGCCGGCGATATAGCCGAATGGTTTGTACTTAAAGTTCTCGTTATCAGTGGAAGAAAGCTCCATGACGGAAGACTTAGGGTTATAGAACACAAAAGAGCAATAATCAAGGATGCATCTATAATCGTACTGGCAATTACAGGCATGGTCGGAGTATACGCATGGGCTACGGATTATGAATATTCATATAACGGAAGACCGCTGGGCATTGTAAAAGAGCAGTCCGACGTTTTAGAAATATTGGACATTGTAAACGATGAGCTGTCCATGGAATACGGTACAAACATCCAGATAGACCCTGAAACAGATATTACATTTAGGCATGTAGTTTCATATGGAAGAGAAATTGACAGCAGTGATCAAGTACTGAGACGGTTTACTTATATGGATGAAATCCAGACGGAAGCTTATGCAATAAAATCCGATGGAGAGGTTATCGCCATAGTTGAAAGCGAACAAGTTGCTAACAACGTTTTAGAGGAAATACGCAATATTTATACGAAAAAAGATGATGATGTAGAGTATGAATATGTGGGATTTGTGGAAGACGTTACGATAGAACCATACAGTACAAAGCTTACTAATGTATCCAGCTTCGAAAGAGCTGTTGAATCAATAAGAAGCGGAGGACAAGAAGCCACAGTATATACTGTAGTTGAGGGCGATAGTTTGTACGGCATCTGCGACAAACTGGGAGTAAGTTTGAGCCAGCTGCAAGAGATGAACCCTGGGCTTTCTGAAGATACTATGCTTCACGTAGGCGATACTCTTAACTCACAGGAAGAAATCCCATTGCTTACAGTGGAGACGATAGAGGTTTCTACCATGGCTGAAAGCATTCCGTATGAAACGGAATATCAGGAATCGGACGCTTATTATGAAGGAGAAACCTACGTAAGCAGGAGCGGTTCCAACGGAAGAGCCAGCGTTACCGCAAGGTTGACCAAACATAACGGACAAGTTGTAGAAAGAGAAGACTTAAGTACGGAAGTTATCATAGAACCGGTAAATGAAATAATAATAAAAGGAACCAGAGAAGTACCTCCTACAATAGGAACAGGAACATTTATAAGGCCTGTAAGCGTAGGAATTTATGCAGGATACGGCTATAGATGGGGCAGAATGCATGAAGGTATAGACTTGGCGGCTTCTACCGGAACACCGATAAGAGCGGCCGATGGAGGAACAGTTACTAAGGCAGGGTGGCATAGCAATTATGGATATATGATAATCATAAATCACGGAGCCAATACTCAGACGTTATATGCACACTGCAGTCAGTTGCTGGTATCGGCAGGAGATAAGGTTTATCAGGGACAAACCATTGGTTTGGTCGGAAATACCGGAAGAAGTACCGGACCGCATTGTCACTTCGAAATCCATATCAATGGAAGAACAGTAAATCCGGCTAACTACGTATAATATTTATTACAAGGCCGGTTCTTAACCGGCCTGTGTTTTGCATATAATCTATATACATTCATCAAAGAAAGGGGAATGTATACAGATTATGGAAAACCATTATATTTCTTTAGAAAACAGAGAAAAGATCACTATCAGCCAAGTTGTAGACGTGGATGCATTTGATGAAGATACGCTTTGGGCGAATCTTCAGGATGGAGGCATTGAGCTTACCGGAGAAAATCTGAATATAGAGAAGTTAGACCTTCAAGAAGGGCTGCTGATAGTTACAGGCAAGATTTGTTCATTATCATACACAGAAAAGAAAATCAAGGAAAAAAACAGATTTTTTAAGCTTCCGGGAAAGAGATAATGTCATGACGGAGCTAATTAAGAGTCAGCTATGCGTGATTATAGTTATGACATATTGCGGTCTGGCAGCAGCCTTGATTTATGATTTTTTTACTTTATTTATCAAACGAATTGTAAAGAAAAGCAAAGTCAGCAAGATCATAATTCGAATTTTCGGGTATTTGGTGATAGGCATGTTGGCTGCTGACTTTTTAATGTACTGCCAAAATGGTAAGGTTACTTTCCTTGGCCTTGTATGCTTTGCCTTTGGCCTTTGGTTGTGGAGAAAATTCTTTTATGGTATAATTGATATCGGTGAGAAAGATGAGCAAAAAGGGGAAAAGACTTAGGGAGTTTGAGAAAAAGAATAAAACTTTCAGCGTGAGAGAGAGCAGAAAAAATGACACAAGCCGCGAAGACATGTCATCAGAAG
>UQEW01000052.1 GCA_900540145.1 uncultured Eubacteriales bacterium | reverse complement strand
GTTTTCATACCCCACAAATCTGAGGCGTCGTTAAAAACAACATTTCCGTTGTTTATTTCCAGCCAAACCGGGCAGTCGCTTTTTCCCGATATGACTATCCCGTCAAGGCCGGCTTTTTTTAGATAATATCCAAAATTGCCTCCGCAGTTGGAGGATGTGATTATCTTAGTCTGAGGAGAAAGGGTGGAAACGTTGAATCTGCTGGAGCTGGGCGCACCTGTTCCTGTAAGAGGACCTGTTGTGATTACCAGCATATTCTCTTCGGAAAAAGGCTTTGTGCTGCTTTTTAGGTTGTCTCCCAGTATCTTCGCAGCCATAGTCTTTCCGCCTATGTACAGTTCTCGCTCTTCATCTGACCAAGGATATTCTGTTGTTTCGCGGGTAGACAAATCAATTTTTAATACTTTGCCCATGTAACCGCCGTATTTTGTAGTCATCATGAAACCTCCTTGTTTCATATACATTATATCACTGTTTTTCATATATAGAGTTGTAATTTATAGCAAAAATGGATTTTAAAGCAAGTATACTGCATATTTTAATTATTGAGGAGGGATTTATGAGATGATAGTTAACGGTTATGCGTATCCATCCATAAGCGATGAAACGCTGCAATGGTGGCTGGAAAGGCTTACGTGGGTATCCACCTTTAGTTACGGTCTTAAAGGTGACGGCAGCTTGATAAACCTGAATGACGAGAGAATAATTGAACAAGCGGATGAAAAAGGGGTACGGCCTATGATGGTCCTTGCACCTATGAATGAAGAAGGAATGTTCAGCGAAGAAGAAGCCGTAAAGGTTTTCAACGATCGGCAGGCTCAGAAAAATCTTATAGAAAATATTTGCCGCAACATAAGGGAAAAAGGCATGGGCGGTATAGATTTTGATTTTGAATACATATCGGGTCAGTACGCAGACGATTACGCCAGGCTTGTAGCAGAAACCAGAAAATGTCTTTCGCCATGGGGATTTCTGACCACCGTGGCGCTGGCTCCAAAGACCAGCGATAACCAGGCAGGAGAAATATATGAAGGTCATGATTATGCCAGAATGGGGCAGGCAGCCGATTATTGTCTTTTGATGACTTACGAGTGGGGCTATGCCTATGGACCGCCTATGGCTGTGTCGCCTATGAAAAACGTTAGACAGGTAATTGAATATGCGATCACAAGAATACCGGCCGACAAAATTTTACTTGGTATGAACAATTACGGATATGACTGGGCGTTGCCATGGCAGGAAGGACAGCGAGCGCAAACACTCACTTTTCAGCAGGCAGCAGATCTGGCAGAGCGATATGGCGCTCAAATAATTTTTGATCAGGAAGCAAGAACGCCATATTTTGAATATACGGATGAAAAGGGGAACGATCACATAGTCTGGTTTGAAAATCAGCAGAGCTGGAGAGAAAGGATAGCTTTGGTGGAAGAATATGGCTTGGAGGGAATCGGAATATGGAACATAATGGAGATTTTCCCGGGAAAAGTTCCGGGTGTGATATAGACCATATGCTTCACTGAAAAAAATTAGAGTGCCTAAAAAAGATACGGCAAGAATGTGATAACAGCAGAGGCTTGAGAAGTGTAACGCCTATGTATGGCTCAGCCTCTGCTTTGATTATTTTTGATTGCAAAATAGAAAATTGAAAATTGACGAATTATAAAATTGCTGGTAAAATTATGTCAAAACAGGTGAAGCAAGAAATTATTTTTTTGAGATTGGGTTAGTGATAACTAATAATAGTTATATTAAACAAATATAGATAATAGGAGGACATAAAATGGACAAAAAAGGAAAAGCAGCGGGTATTTTTGCTGCCGGAGTATTGTTTGGAACAGCAGGTATTAAGTTGCTTTCTAGCAAAGAGGCAAAAAAGACTTATACGAAGATTACCGCATCGGCTTTAAGAGCAAAGGATAGCTTGATGAAAACAGCTGTAAACATTCAGGAAAATGCGGAGGATATCTTGGAAGATGCAAAACAGATAAACAAAGAATACGAAGAAACTGAAGAAGTCTTCCAGGACGAAGCTGTATGCCATGATATTAGCGATGAAAAAGCAGAAGGCGAAGATTGTTGCAATGAAAGACCGGAAGGCGAAGAATAATGAAATTTACAATTAAGCATGAAGGAAAAGGCAGGCTGCGTATTCATTTTTTTCAAAAGAAAATGACTTTTGAACAGGCTGACACGCTTCAATATTATTTGGAACAGCAACCTTTTGTGCTTAAGGCAAAGGTCTATGAAAGGACACAGGATGCGGCCATATGCTTCGAATATAAAGAAAGAGATAACGTTATAAAATGTATTCAATCTTTTTCTTACGGAGACATTGAAATTCCATCACATGTACTTAAAAGTTCCGGAAGAGAATTAAACAGCCATTATCAAGAAAAGCTGGTTATTACTGCGATAGTGCATTATGGTCGCAAGCTCCTTCCATTGCCATTTAGAACTGTATTGACCATATTTGATGCTGTCAAATTCATAAAAAATGGAATTCAGTCCCTTTTAAACAGGAAAATCGAAGTAGCTGTTCTGGATGCTACTTCTATAGGAGTATCCTTGCTGCGGGCAGACATTAAAACCGCAGGTTCCATAATGTTCTTGCTGAAATTAAGCGGCATATTGGAAGAATGGTCACACAAAAAATCTGTCAGCGATTTGGCACGAACCATGTCTCTTGGCACAGGAAAGGTATGGATTGTAGATGAATTTCCACAATCTCCAAAGGAAAGGCTAGTTTTGTCTAACCAAGTCAAGGAAGGAGATTTAGTTTGTGTTCATATGGGAAATGTAATCCCCTTTGACGGTTTTGTAGAATCTGGGGAGGGAATGGTCAATCAAGCTTCTTTGACAGGCGAAGCTCTTACTGTACGTAAAACTTCCGGCGGATATGTATATGCCGGGACAGCTCTTGAGGAAGGAGAACTTATCGTAAGGGTAAAAGAAATTGCCGGATCCAGCAGATATGAAAAAATTGTGACCATGATAGAAGAGACAGAAAAACTTAAATCATCTCTTGAAAACAGAGCTGCAAACCTAGCCGACAAACTTGTACCATGGTCTTTGGCGGGAACTTTGCTTACATATCTTTTAACTCGCAATGCCACTAAAGCCCTTTCAATTTTAATGGTGGATTTTTCATGCGCACTGCAGCTGACTATGCCTGTAGCAGTGCTGTCAGCCATACGCGAAGCCGGAAAGCATGATATTACCGTAAAGGGTGGCAAATACTTGGAAGTTATGGCTGAAGCCGATACCATCGTATTTGATAAAACCGGAACCTTGACAAAAGCCAAACCTGTGGTAGCACAGATCATTTCGTTTTCTGATGAATACAACGAAGACGAGCTTTTAAGAATTGCAGCTTGCATAGAAGAACATTTTCCGCATTCTATGGCGAAAGCAATCGTTGAAGCTGCAAAAAACAAAGATCTCGTTCATGAGGAGATGCATTCCAAGGTTGAATATATAGTAGCCCATGGAATAGCCACTGAAATACAAGGCAAGCGTACAATCATTGGCAGCAGACATTTTGTCATTGAAGATGAAGGCTGCGTCGTGCTGAAGGATAAAAAAACTGCATTTAATAACTTGCCATCACATTTTTCACATCTTTACATGGCTATAGATGGAGAATTGGCAGCGATAATATGTGTGGAAGATCCGTTGCGTGAAGAGGCTTCAGAAGTTATCAGCAGGCTTAGAAGAACAGGCATTAACAATGTAGTTATGATGACAGGAGATGGACAGCGCGCAGCCGCCAGCGTGGCGGAAAAGCTGGGGCTTGACGAATACTATTCCGAGGTGCTACCAGAAGACAAGGCAGAGTTTATCAAGAAAGAGAAAGCTCGAGGGAGAAAAGTCATAATGGTAGGAGATGGCATAAATGATTCTCTGGCTCTTTCTACTGCTGACGTAGGCATCGCTATAAGCGACGGAGCGGAAATCGCAAGAGAAGTAGCTGATATAACCATAGCAGCCAGAGACTTGCACGAACTTATCGTTCTGAAAGAGTTGAGCAATGCCTTAATGAGAAAAATAAAAGGTAATTATCGCTGTATTGTATGTTTCAATACCACATTGATAGGCCTTGGGATACTAGGAGTTATGCAACCGGCAACATCAGCGCTGCTGCACAACTCGTCGACTCTTTTGTTTACATTGAGCAACATGAGAAATTTATTACCCGAAAAAACATAAAAAAGATTAATTAAAAACGAAATTTTCTATTGAATTTTGGTACGGAATAGTGTATATTAGGAATGTCGAAACTTTATATGCGGATATGGCGGAACTGGCAGACGCGCACGGTTCAGGTCCGTGTGAAGGTTACTTCATGAAGGTTCGAATCCTTTTATCCGCACCAGAAAAACCAAAACCTCGTTTGTTGCGAGGTTTTGGTTTTTTGTTATGCTGTTCTCAATAAGGATTCGAATCTGAGAAGGCACGAGCGTAAAGCCGAAACCTCCGGTGGAGGTTTCGGCACAGACTGTAGACAAACCCCATCCGTCAGTATGCCAAGAGCATACGTGATTATTTGATGCTGTGTGCGCAATGAGGTATCATTCTTGTCATAGAGCCTTGCTGACAAAAAAATAAATTTTTTTAATTTTTTACATCAAAAGGCCTTAAACTCGTGTCGAATTTCGTCGAAAGGGGCCCCTCGGCAGACTTTTTTTCGTAAATTCTGACAAAAAGTCTGCAAAAGCGCCAATTTGCAGACTTTTTGTCTAATTTTTATGATTTTTTACATTTTTGGCGGTTTTTTCACCAGCAAAATACCATTTTATGTAAATTCGCTGACAAATTTTCAAAAATAAACAAATTTTATCAGCGCCGGAACATCTGCTTCTTTTCAAGACAAAATTCCCCTTCAAATCGCGAAAAGCACCTTATATTAGGCGCCTCTTTTATAGCTAAAATTTGACTTGCTGTATAATTTGAAGCCTCTTTAAAAGTATAATATAATGAACGCAAGAGATTATATCAGCGTTGCTGTAAGGTAGCGTTCATTGTATCATGCGTTTGAGTCTGATGCATGGTATAATGGTATAATAGAAATAAAAGATTTAATAATAAAAAGAAGGAACGAGAAATGAAAGTACACGAAAGATTTTTAAAGTATGTGATGTTTGATACCATGTCGGATGAAAGCAGTGAAAGCCGTCCCAGCACACAGGGGCAGAGAGTTTTTGCTCAGGCGCTTTGCCGCGAGCTGGAGGAAATGGGTATTTCAGATATCAGACTTGACCAAAACGGCATTGTTTACGGGCGCATACCGTCAAACTGCAATGAAGGCCCTACTGCAGATACGAAGAACAATGCACCAAAAGAAATCCCCGTAATCGGATTCATCGCGCATATGGATACGGTTTCTGCTTTTCCGGGACCGTCGAAGGAACACCCTCCGAGGTTGATAGAAAACTATGATGGAGGAATCATTAAGCTTAACGAAGAGATATCGTTGGACCCGGAAAAAGACGACAGATTGAAACAGTCCATAGGCAGCGATATTATAGTTACCGATGGAAGTACGCTGCTTGGCGCTGACGATAAAGCAGGAGTTGCTGAAATAATGACAGCACTTGAGTATATAATTAAACATCCCGAATTTCCCCACGGCGATGTGGCCTTTTCGTTCACTATAGATGAAGAAATCGGAACGGGAATAGAGTGCTTCGATATAGATGCTCTAGGCGCAGATTTTGCTTATACAGTGGACGGTACCGCATTTGGGGAAATAGAATATGAAAACTTTAATGGCTGTAGCGCAGAAATAGAGATAAAAGGTTTCAGCACTCATCCCGGCGAAGGAAAAGACAAGCTTATCAATAGCCTTTTGCTTGGAATGGAGCTGGCTGATATGCTTCCTGCGTGGAAGAGGCCGGAACATGCGCAAGGGAGAGAAGGCTTTTATCATCTGACAGAGATGACAGGCAATTGTGATATATGTCAGATGCGGTATATTATCAGAGAAGCAGACAAAGAAATTTTTAAAGATATGAAAGACCAATTGATTCGAGCTGCTGAATACATCGAGAGAAAATATAAAGGCTCGCAAATCAATGTTAAAATTAAGGAAAGCTACAGCAATATGCTGGAGAAGATAAAACCTCATATGCATTTGATAAAAAACGCCGGAGAGGCTATAGAGGAATTGGGAACCACACCGATTTCCGGCCTGATACGCGGGGCCACCGATGGGGCGGTGCTTTCATATAAAGGATTGCCGTGCCCGAATTTGGGAACAGGGAGCTTCAATCACCACAGCGTAAGGGAGTTTGCTGATGTATCTCAAATGGAAAAGAGCGTTGAACTTATACTTAAGATTATAGGCAAGTATGCGAAATGAGCTTGTTTCAAAATTGCTGCATTAAAAAACTGATAAAAAACAAATAAATCTTGAGAGAGGTTCTGCGGTGTAGTATAATGTTAACAAAGAAAACCCATGAAAAATCATGGATTTTGTGTATATAATATATCTTAACGGAAGTTCGGAGGTGTATTTATGGATAAGGATACAAAGAAGAAATTAGTCTTTGCTATCTTACAAGGCGATGACTATGAACAGGTTGTAAGAGAACTGAATAAAAACGGATTTTATGTTACTTTGCTCAATTCAGTCGGAGGCTTTCTCAAGAAACG
Source organism: uncultured Eubacteriales bacterium (assembly GCA_900540145.1). Taxonomy (GTDB): domain Bacteria; phylum Bacillota; class Clostridia; order Peptostreptococcales; family Anaerovoracaceae; genus Fimisoma. The sequence goes on along the minus strand of UQEW01000052.1, from coordinate 10,642 downwards.
CAGCGTTACTATAATGATAGGTGTTGAAGAAGTCAGACTGGAAGAACTGCTTGATATTTTAAGGGATGAGGCAGGAGAAAGGATAGAAACTGTATACCAGACCCCTGCGGTTACGGGAGGCCCGATGATGGGCATTCCGCCTACAATTCCTATGGATGTAAATTGCGGAGGAGTGACCATATTTGTCCTCGATATGGACCAGATGGTAAGATTCTAAAATATAACCGGCTTCAACTTTGAAATGATTTTCATGGGTTGAAGCCGGTTTTTGTTTTGCCTTATGTTATATTTTTATTTTTCAAGACTTTGCTGAGCGTGCTTTTTTATAGCAGAAAAGCTTTCTTCACTTATGACGTGTTCCATGCGGCAAGCGTCTTCAGCAGCGGTTTCAGGAGAAACGCCCAATTTGGTTAGCCATTCAGTCAGCAAAGTGTGACGCTCATATATCTTTTCTGCTATTTGCTGGCCCTTTTCGGTGAGAGATATCATTCCGCCGTCATCAACGGTAATATATCCGTTTTCTTTGAAATTTTTCATGGCAACGCTGACGCTTGGCTTGGAAAAGCCCAGTTCATTGGCGATATCGATAGATCTGACATAGCCTTTCCTTTTGCGCAGCATTAGGATCATTTCCAAATAGTTTTCAGCAGATTCCTGTATCTTCATGTTTTTCACCAATCCTAAGAATGTTATTACGAAAAATATAACATATACAAAAGCTTTTTTCAAGTATGGAGCATTACAGGATTTCTCGCTCCTTATGAAATTCAGATTTATGATTCGACAGTATACGGGTATGGGGTATACAAACAGATTTTACCGAAAAATGTTGTACAAAATTCGGTTTGTCGGGATTTTGTACAACATTTTCTTTTTTATAATAAGGGCTGTTTGAAGTCTTTGCGATATATCAGCTTTTCCAAAGATTATTAGTCCGCAAAAATGGTCGAATAAATACAACATTTAGGAGGTACGCACTATCTCCCCCAGAAATCAATTTATCCGTCAATACTCATATAATAAAATTTTTCAAATATTCCCATAATGCCTTCACTTTCAGATTCAGATTGATACTTTGTATCACATTTTTCCGGAAAAGTATTACAAAGGCATTGGCACAGCTCACTCCTGCAAATTTACGTTTTATAAAATAAAAAACTTTTAATTATTTTTGAAATTAATTGTTGACAAACGAGTTAGGCTGTGCTAACCTATCTTTAGTTAGATGAGACTAACCAAAAAACATATCATACAAATTATTAGTAACTCATACTATGTACCCCATCCATATTTCAAAAGCCTCCCGCTCGGGAGGCTTTTGGATTATATATAACATTTTGACAATCAAGTGCTGTTGGACATGCTTGCAATCTGTTTTTTTCTCTGGTATACTCCAAGTAAATAAAGCGATCAAGGTTAAGCCGTGTGCAGCATTTGCATTGCATGCGGCTTTTTGATAAAAGGGAGAGGTGAAAATTGGGAAAAATTCAAAATGCTGACAGCGCTAAAGATATAGCATTTGTTCTGATAAAATTCAGTCTTCCTCTGATTCTGAGCGGAATACTACAACAATTATATAATTGGGCTGACGCTTTTATTGTAGGAAATGTTGAAGGAGAGGCAGCGTTGGCGGCGATTGGAGCCACTACTACTGTAGTAAATTTTTATGTTACTGCTGTTACGGGATTCACATTAGGATTATCTATTTTGTTTGCGCAAAAATTCGGAAGTGGAGATGAAAAAGACATTTCTGAAATATTAGCCACCTTTTCTGTATCCTTGGGAGGTATTTTTGCTGTTCTTGCTGCAGCAGGAATTGCAGTTACCTTTCCGCTGCTTGAACTGCTTAATACTACTGAAGATACGATTTTCCTGGCGAAGGAGTATTTACAGCTGATTTTTTTGGGGGTGCCGTTTTTGGCAGTTTATAATGTATATTCGGCAGCGCTTAGAGGAATAGGAGATAGTAAGGCACCCTTTTATGCGGTTTTATTGTCTTCTGTCGTTAATATAATTTTAGACATTGTATTTGTAGCATATTTTCATTGGGGAGTTTCCGGGGCAGCCATTGCGACAGTGATTTCGCAAAGTGCAATGACAGTGTTTCTTGTAACATATGGTGTTAAAAAATATAGTATTTTAAGATTTAAACTTTGCAGAGAATCTTTTAATAAAAAAGCATTTAAGGTAGGGTGCAATTTCGGCATACCACCGATGCTTCAATCCAGCGCAAATTCCATAGGTAATATCGTTTTGCAAAATTTTATGAATGGATTCGGTACTCAGACAGTAGCGGCAATTACCACAGCTTACCGGGTAGATTCTATTATATTGGTGCCCATGATAAATTTAGGTTCAGGAATTTCTACCCTTGTGGCTCAAAGCATTGGCTCAGGACAAAATAAACATGCCAGAAAAATTTTGTCAGTCGGAGCCGTCATAATGTCATTAATTTCCCTGTTAATGACAGGTCTGGTGATTGCTGCAGGAGGACATTTGATTGCTTTGTTCGGAGCGGGTCAGGAGGCTATCTTCATAGGAGATAATTTCTTTCACAGAATTGCTGTATTCTATCTGATTTACGGCTTGTCCGCAGCTGTACGCGGATATTTGGAAGGAACCGGAGATGTGTTGTATTCCAGTTTTACAGGAATAGCAGCTTTGTGCTTTAGGATATTTGCTTCGTATGCCTTTGTATCGATGTTTTCTAACATGGTCATAGCATACGCAGAAGGATTTTCCTGGATAGTTCTGCTTTTGCTTTATATTTTAAGACTTATATGGAAGGAAAAAACTAAAAGAGAATTAAAAAAACCAGTCTCAAGTCAAGATGATTAGCTGAGTATGGAGACTGGTTAATGGATTTAAATTTTTAATTACCTCAACAATAAGTTTACCAGTTTTTAACTAGGTTTTCTACAAGACAACATAATTTTTCGCTGGCCTCATTTGCGATTCTCAAGACCTCTTGATGGCTGTGCTTCTCCTTTGCTATGCCTGTAGCCATATTGGTTATGCAAGAGATGCCCAGCACTTTCATACCTAAGTAATTGGCTGCTATCACTTCCGGAACTGTGGACATACCTACAGCATCAGCTCCCATAATGGCAAATGCACGGATTTCTGCGGCTGATTCAAAACAAGGACCGGGATAGAAGTTGTATACGCCGTGCTTGCAGTTTATGCCGAGGCTTGATGCGGTGCTTTCTGCTTTAGCCATAAGTTCTCTGCTGAAGGCTTCTGTCATATCAGGGAAGCGTGGGCCTAAACGTTCATCATTGATTCCGATAAGAGAATTATTTGCGGAAAAATTGATATAGTCGGTGATAATCATCAGGTCACCTGGTTTAAATGTACTGTTGATGGCTCCGCAGGCGTTGGTAATTATCATGTTTTCAACACCAAGCTGTTTCATGACATATATAGGATAAGTGACCTCTTTCATGGTAAAGCCTTCATAATAATGAAATCTTCCTTGCATTGCAGCAATTCGCTGATTCCCTATGCTGCCCATTACTAGGTTACCGGCGTGACCTTCTACATGTGATTGCGGAAAGTGAGGAATTTCCGAATATGGTATGATTTCTTTATCCTCCATGATATCTACCAGAGCGCCCAGACCACTTCCGAGGACAACTCCGATGTGGGGCGTTTTAGAAATTCTTCCTTTAATATATTCTGCAGATTCTGTTATTTTATCATAAAACATATTGAGCTTCTCCTAAATTAAATACTTAGTCTTTTATAAATTCCTTAAACGATGCGGCAAGACCGGCCAGCCCTTGAATTTCAGAAGGGATGATTATCTTAGTAGCTTGACCGTCGGCAGCTTTTTGGAAGGCCTCTAAGCTCTTAAGCTTAATAACTGCATCGTCAGCGCCGGCGTCTTTTATAAGCTTGAGACCGTCTGCCGTAGCTTGATTTATCATCAGGATGGCTTCAGCTTGACCTTCTGCTTCTCTGATTGCAGTCTGCTTATTAGCTTCGGCCTGCAATATGGCAGCTTCTTTTTGACCTTCAGCAATGAGGATTTTGGATTTTTTCTCTCCTTCAGCGATAAGGATAGCTTCTCTCCTTTCACGTTCAGCTCTCATTTGCTTTTCCATAGCCACCTGAATATCTTTAGGAGGAGTTATATTCTTGACTTCTACACGGTTGATTTTGATTCCCCATGGGTCGGTTGCTTCATCAAGCACCATTCTTATTTTAGCGTTTATATGTTCTCTGCTGGTGAGGGATTCATCCAGTTCCAATTCGCCTATAATATTTCTGAGGGTGGTAGCTGTGAGATTTTCGATAGCATCCATAGGACTCTCAACACCGTAAGTATATAGTTTAGGGTCTGTAATTTGGAAGTAGACTACTGTATCTATTTCCATAGTTACATTGTCTTTTGTGATAACAGGTTGAGGAGGAAAGTCGATGACTTTTTCCTTTAAGGACACTTTTCTCGCAATCTTATCGATCAAAGGAATTTTAAAATGCAGACCTACCTGCCATGTTCCGTGATAAGCGCCCAGACGCTCTACTACATAAGCTCTGGCTTGCGGTACAATTCTGATATTTGAAACCAGCAGCCAGATTATAAGCGCAACTACTATAAATAGCATTATGATTCTGAAAATTTCCATGATATTCAATTCTTCCTTTCCTATTTAGTTTCTGCAGGCAAAACTATAAGTTTAACGCCTTCTATGGCTTTTATTATTACAAAAGCGCCAACTTCAATAGTTACTTCTTCTTCGCATATAGCTGTCCAAATCTGCCCCTTTAAATTGACCTGCCCGGTTTTAAAAGGCTCGATTTTGGCGGTTACTTGCCCTATCTCGCCTATCAGGGCGTCTATATTGGTGCTTTCTGCACCTGTTTTAAGTTTTTCCACGAAAATTTTCCTTGTGAAAACCAGAAGGCAAATTGATACTACGAAAAAACTTATAACCTGAGTCATGACAGAAAAATCAAATACTGACAATATAAGAGCTACAGCAGCGCCGGCGGCGAACCATATAGTGGTAAGCCCTACAGTCAAAGCTTCAATGATTAAGAAAATTATTGCCAGAACCAGCCATAATATAGATATTGTCAAATATAATCCAAAAATTGACATAGGCATTCCCCCTTCGATTAATTTGAATAATAGTCATTGCATGTGTGATATATTTCAAATCACTGATTAAAAACATTATATCATTATTTTATCGAAAAGGATATTAAATTTACTTAGTATATTTCTATATATTTATGTAAGATTTGTCAAAATCAATTGCAGTAAAAAAGTTTGGATATTTTTTATGTATCGCATCATCTATGACTTTTTTAATTTCGTCTTCGGAGGACTTGCATCCGGGAGCTATTACTATATCGAAGATTACATTGGTGTGAGTCGGTCCTGTCACAAGACGCAGGTCATGCATGCTTACGACGCCGTCTATAGGCTTGATTGCATTTTTGATTATTTCCATTATTTCGGCTCTGTATGGCGTAGACAAGTCCACGGGATCCATATGAGCGGTTATGTTTATATTTAATTTGTTGGCGATTTCATGTTCTACATTGTCTACCAAATCGTGACTTTCCATAACATCTACTGAAGCATCGACTTCCAGATGGATTGAAGCGAATATTTTGCCCGGACCATAGTTATGAACTGCCAGATCATGAATGTCCAGTATGCCTTCGTGACTTTTGGCGATTTGGGCTATCTGTTCGACCAGTTCATGGTCGGGAGCTTCTCCTAAAAGCGGACTTACAGTTTCCTTTACAAGACATATGCCTGACCATATGATAAATACAGCTACCAAAAGTCCCAGATATCCGTCTATCTGTATTTCTGCAAAATGTCCTATCAATACGCCCAGCAGGACTACGCATGTGGAGATAACATCGTTTCGGCTGTCAGCTCCGGTAGCCATAAGAGCCAGTGAGTTTATCTTTTTACCTGTAGAAATGTTAAATCTGGCCTGCCATACCTTTATAACTATAGCTAAAATCAGAACAGCTACTAAGACCCAGCTGAATTCCAGAGGAGACGGCTCTAATATTTTGTCTATCGAGCTTTTTCCCAGCTCAACGCCGACCAGTATGATCATTACAGAAACAGCCATGCCTGCCAAATATTCTATTCTGGCATGACCATATGGATGTTCTTCGTCTTCAGGCAGGGCTGCCAGCTTAAAGCCTACTAAAGTGATGATTGAAGATGACGCATCTGCAAGATTGTTGATACCATCGGCTATTATCGCAATGCTGCCGGAAATCCAGCCGATTAAAATTTTCATGATGCAAAGCAGAGAATTGGACACAATACCCACAGTTCCGGCCAGTTTCCCGTAGCTGTCCCTTACATCGCTGTCTTTGACGTTTTCATAATCTTTAATAAATTTTTTAAATAAAAAATCGTTCATTATTACCTCTTTTCTTGGGATATTGCTTCTTGTACTGCTTTGGAAAGCTGGTCCGGGCAAGACGTTGATTTGAAACCGCAGGTTATGCCCGAAAGCCTTTTGACTACTTCCTCGCAATCCATTCCTTCTACCAGCGCTGCAATTCCCTTAAGGTTTCCGTTACATCCTCCGACAAACCTGATGTTCTTTAGCTTATTGTCTTGTATTTCGAATTTTATTTCCGTAGAACAGGTTTTAGAGGTCCTGTACGTGTATTCCATAATAATCTCCTTCCAAACAAACATGCTCATATGATATAATTATATCATGGAAAATAGATTACTGCTAAATATAATTGAAGATAAGTACCGCAGATTTCAAAAGAATTATTCGATTACATTTACAGATTTTTTTGATATGATGCAACAATCATCAGCGGACAAGTTTGTAAAAAACCACGCTAAAGAGGGAGTCTTCTGGTATGGAGGGTATGAAGGCGCAGACAGGAAGAAAATCATATTTGTGCCGGACTACATGGATGTCAATGGAGAAAAAGATCTTTTTGACTTTTTCTTGGATTTCCCTGACATCTGCCCTCTTCTGCTGCTGGATGTCAAAATTCGTGCAAAAGGCGTCAAGCTCAGGCATTCTGACTACCTGGGTTCATTGCTCTCCCTAGGCATAAAACGCGAGAAAACAGGAGATATATTGGTATTTGACGATGGAGCGCAGATAATCGTCTCTGAGGAAATCGCTCCTTACCTGGCTGAAAATTACACAAGCGCAGGGAAAACGCCTCTTTCGGTGACAGTGGAAAAGATAGACAAGCTTAAGTTGTCAGAGATAAAAGTAGAAAAACTGAAGCTTCCTTTGGCTTCGCCGCGGCTTGATAACGCCATATCTGCAGTGTTTGGGATTTCCAGGAAAAATGCGTCGGAAGCCATAAGTGCAGGCTTAGTATTTGTCAACAGTATGGAAAACAAGAAGCCGGATTACGTGCTTAAAGACGGCGAAAAGCTGGTTCTGCGGGGAAAAGGAAAAGCCATATACAGAGGAGTAAGCGGAACTTCCCGCAAGGGCAGAGTGTATGCAGAATTTGAAAAATATATATGATTTAAAATCATAAAAAGGCGTCAAATCATAAAAAAACCACCAAGCGAATGGTGGTTTTGTCTGTGGTGCATCTTCAGGGGTTCGAACCCTGGACACCCTGATTAAGAGTCAGGTGCTCTGCCAGCTGAGCTAAAGATGCAAATTTAACTTATTGCCATGAGGCACATAATGTATGTTAGCATTTTTTGCAAGTCTTGTCAACAAAAAAATGTAAAGAATAAAGAGAAATGTAAAGAATAAAGAGAAAGGCATAGAAATGAATTTTACGGCAAAATATTTTGAAGAGCTAACGACTAAAGAATTATATGAAATATTAAAAGCACGAGCGGCGATTTTCGTTGCAGAACAAGGTATAAGTTGCATTGACATGGATGGTGTCGACTATGAAAGTCTGCATTGCTTTTTCTTTGAAAACGGTCGGGTAACAGCATATCTAAGAGCCTTTTATCAAGATGAAGAAAATAAAAGTACCGTTATAATAGGAAGAGTTTTGACTTTACATCATGGTAACGGAACGGGAAGAGAACTGATGGAGAAAAGTCTTGCAGCGATAAGATTAAAAATGAAATGCGAAAAAATTTGCCTTCATGCCCAGAAATATGCCGTAGGATTTTATGAAAAATTTGGATTTGAGGTTGTTTCCGATGAGTTTTTGGAAGAAGGAATCGTCCATGTTACTATGGAACTTGCGCTGTAAACTTTAAAGAAATTTTTTAAAATAAACCCTCTTTTTACCTATTATAGTTTTTTCGTATGTGAACAAAATATTCTTAGAGGAGGGAAAAGAAAATGAAAGAAACTAACAGAAACAACAGATCATATGAAAATGAGTATACTTCTGAGAGAAACTCAAACGAAAACAGACGTGAAAAAAGCCAGAAAAATTATAGAAATCAGAACAACGAAAAAAGCCAGAAAAACGGCAGATAATTAAGCACAGTTAAAAACAGTTTAGAAGATGTTAACAGAGAAAAAAGAGCACTTTTCTGCTGCTCTTTTTTCTTTGCATTTACAGCACTTTTGTTATATAATAAAAAAGACTTTAGAATGGAGAGAATTTGATATGCTTGAAAGCCTCAGGCAATTATATGACAATATAGTTGATTTCTGCCGCGAACAATCAGATGCAATGATGATAGGAGGGGCAGTTCTTGTCGTTCTGATAATTCTTATCGCTGTTGTAAGATATTTTCTAAAACAGGATAACAGCAAACAAGAGGCGGACGAATCGCTGGAATTTGATGAGAAGCAATATTTAGACAAGCTTCTCGGTGCGGAAGCTGAAAAAGAAGCACAGGAAGAAGCTCAAACAAAAACTCAAGAAGAAGTTCAAACAGAAACTCAGATAAAAGAAAATCTTACAGAAAAAAAGGAATATCCTTATAAAAAAAATATTATCTTTCCGGACGAATTGATAGATGAGATCACAAAAGCGTCCGCTCAGAATTTGCAGGAAATAGAAATAAAGATACAGAGTGCCGAGCTGCGGATAAGATACGCAGGGTATCAAGACAAAGGAGAAGTTCAGGAAGAGGTCAAGCATTTTGACAGCGCCGCAGACAGCGCAGACAAAGAAAAGGAGCAAGACGGCGATGCTGAAGCTGTTGAAACTGAAAGTTCTGCGGCTTCAGAAGAGACTGAAGAGATACTTAAACAAAAAATAGAGCCTGCAATGATTGCAGAAGAGTCTATAAAACATATTAAATTCGGACCTGAAAATTTCAATATTGATAGAAACGGTAAAGCATATACGGAAGAAGAACTGGAAAAACAGATAAGAGATTAGACGGAGGCATAGAATGTTTTGTACAAAATGTGGCAGAAAATTACATGATGGTGATGTATTTTGTGCGTATTGCGGAAATAAAGTCAGAATAGAAGAGGACCAGCAGACAGACAGCAGATATTCAGATGTGGTTTTTAACCCTCCGTTTAAAATTGAAGCACAAAGAAGAACGGAAGAAATTTCTAAAGGAATAAATCAATACAGCAGTGAGCCCAAGCGAGAGAGGGTGGATTTCAATTGGAACTTGGAAGGCTTCCCCGGCTCAAAACCGAGAAAAGATGACGATTTTCAATTTAATTGGGACGATGTCTTAGAAAAGAGAAGAACATCGAGAGAAGTGGACGTAGAAAAAATTGTGCCTAAACAGGATGGATTTAAGCAGGAGCCGGTTGAAAGAGAAGCACAGCAGCCCGGAGAAAAAGAGGCAGCAAAAGAAACATATAAAAAGGAAGAAGAGAAGCCTGCCGGAACATTGTCAATAGAAGAACTTGAGAGGGAACTTTTCGGTGAAGCGCCAAGCCAGGTGTCAAAAGACGCTGAAAAGGAGCTGGAGATGACGCTTCAGTACAAACGTGAAGACTTAGAAGGCGCTAAAGATAAGTTTTACACTTATAATGCAAAAAGAGATGCTTTCCAAGAACTTCTTGATAAAGAAAAAGCTCACATAGAAAAATTAGAAGAGGAAAACAAGGCCAAATGGGAGATGCTGGCTCCGGAAGAGACTCAAAAACAGCAGGAAAAACAGCCTCCGGCCTTTGAGGATATATTTGTAGAACCTGAACTTTTCAAAGAGCCTCATCTTAGTGCGGTAGATATAGCATTACCGCCTAAGACACCTGAAATTATGGCAGATGAAGAATGCGGCAGTATCGTATCTGAAGCAGAGACAGCAGAGGTCGAATCTTCGGAAAATGAAGTATCAGAGGCTGAACCTTTAGAATCTGCGCCTTCGAAAACTGAACTTTCAGCGGATTCCGTCAACGAAGACAATGCTGCTGAGACAGTTGATGTTGAACAAGAGACCGCAGCTGACAGTCATATTGCAAAAGAAACGGAAGAAACTCAGGAAGAAGAGAAAAGCGAGGACGTTGAAGATAATCCCCCCTTTCAGCAGGAGGTCAGTAGTAAGGAAAAAACAAAACTCAGATTCTCAGACGTCTTTCCCCGCGAAGATTTTGACGCTGACAGCGGTTCTGATGATGGCAGCAATACTCCTTCCGGAGAAAAAGAAAAAGCCATGCAGATACAATTGCCGGAAGACGACGAAGATGAAGAAACAAAGAAACGCAAGCCGGTTTTAAAGATAATAATAATTATCCTGGCTGTTTTGGTAGCAATAGAAGTAGTAATAATAGGCGTG
>UQEW01000051.1 GCA_900540145.1 uncultured Eubacteriales bacterium | reverse complement strand
TTGCTTCACTTTTAAACTAATATTTTTATCTCATTAACTGAATAAACTTTCAGTTCAATTCATGTAACTTTCAGACTAAAATGTCGAATTATGTCGAAATTTTGCATAAATTTCCTTTTTTCCCAAAAAATCAAAACTTTCCATACTCATCCAAACGGCATGGAAAGTTTAGATTTCAATATTAAACTATCATAATAGTACAAATATGTCGCTTTTTTACATGAATGCCGAATCAAAATCACGCGGCGGCCGAAACATTGCCTGCTCTTGCATTCCCACTTGTTCCGGAGCTTCCTGAGTCTTGACCGGAATTAGAGGAATCTGTCGGATTTGAAGGTTCCTCAGGATTTGACGGTTCTGTCGGCGTATCCGGTGTTTCCGGCTCTGTTGGTGTATCTGGAGTCGAAGGTTCTTCCGGGTCTGATGGCTGGCTTGGAGTATCAGGAGTGTCAGGTGTCGACGGTTCTGCCGGCGTTTCCTGCTCTGTATCTTCATCAGGAGTTGTCGATGTGTCATTGTCCTCATTCGGTTTTACTTCCGTTTCTTCCTCCGTAAGCTCATTAGACTGCCTTGCAGCTTCTATATTCTGTGCAATAGCAGAACTGATGCTGCTTACAGTTGAAGATATTGCATAGTCCTCCTGCTCAAAGAATTCCTGGTGTAATTGAATTACATTATCAGCTAAATTAGACGGGAACACATAAGAAGTTCCGCCTATATAACCGGTGCTGATGTTATATGGCCATCCTGTAGTATCCACTATATTATACTGAGGCAGTCTAATAGCCAGGCCCAAAATATCGTTCCTTGAAAGATTGGTTCTTACCTGCGGAGTCATCATCTTTATGATGTCAGTCAAGTCATTAAATGACATATCTTTCATTTTATCCATAACCAAGGAGATAACTGTTTGCATTCTTTCTGTACGCTTGAAATCATCTCCCACGCCTTTTCTTATTCTTCCATATGACACAGCTTGAACTCCTTCAAGAGTCTGAACTCCTGCTTCTTCAACAAGCTGGTAATCATCGCGTCCTATGTTTTCTGCAGTCTCTATAGTATATTTATTTAATTCGCTTATCTCGTAATCTTGAACGTCTACTTCTATCCCTCCGACAGCATCCACCAAATCAGCGACGGCTTTAAAGTTCACGACTACATAATTGCTTATATTCAAATCCATTGCCTGATTTAAAGTCTTCATAGTCAATTCCGGCCCGCCGTAAAAACAAGCATGGGTAATTTTATCATAAGTAGACGTATCTCCCATCTTTAAGTAGGTGTCCCTGTATACGGAAAGAAGCTTCACGTCACTGGTCTCTTCATTGATGCTGACCATCATTATGGCGTCGCTGCGGGTTTCATCGAAGTTGTCCATATCACGGCTGTCCACTCCAAGAAGTAAAATGTTATAATATCCGTCTACGGCTGTAAGCGAAAGGTCATAGTCCTCAGGAGTAGGCTCGTGTATTTCTTCAAAGATAGAGTTAAAATAAGCATATGCGATGATCCCACCTGCAATTAAAATCACCAATAACGCTATTACAGATATAAAAACAACTTTTTTCCACGTTTTTAGCCCTGTAAACCAATTCTTAAAACGCTTAAATATATTTTTTTCTTTGACACCTGCCGAAGAGAGGTCTGTATCATTGACATCGTCCGCATTATTATTTTTCTTTTCGGCATTATCTTCCGATTTAATTTCCTCGGAAGCCTGTTTTTTACGTTCTATTCTACTCATCAGCAATTTTCCTTTGTTAACAAACTTTATACAAAAAAACAATTTACGAGATAATAGTTTATCATATTACCAGTATTTTGTAAAGAAATGGCGTACTTGTCTAATGAGTGAAATTAATTTTTATTTTTTAGAAGATCTCTTATCTCTGTCAGCAGTTTGACGTCTTCAGACGGTTCAGCCGGCGCTTTTTCGACAGGCTCAGTATCAGGTTCTGATTTGCGCCTGAATGAGTTATTACATCTCCCACCAGAGAGTTGACAATTGACGTAAAGGCTCCGCCTATGATTATTCCGACAGCCATGCTCATCACGTCACCCTTTGCGATAAATTCTTTAAATTCACTGATAAATTTCTTCATAATATGTATCCTTTATATGTCTTTTTCTATACACTATCTTTTGTATTCCGCCTGGAATTTTCTATTATTTCACAGCGGTTTTGTTAAAGCAGCTTTGAGTCTGACAGGAGGAACTACTGCTTTGCTAAAGCAATTCCAACTCTTTTTCTATTCTGCTCCAAGGGAAACCTATCACGGTATCATAGTCGCCTTCTATTTTTTCCGTATATCGGGCAAAATGACCTTGTATGGCGTAACCGCCCGCTTTATCATAAGCCTCATCAGAATTCAAATAATCCAAGAGTTCTTCATCGCTATAGTCTTTAAAATATACCTTTGTAACTTCCGCAAAGACCCTTGCATTGGATTTTCCTGCTTCCACCAGTGCGACGCCTGTCGCTACATAGTGATACGTGTTTCTAAGAGCAGAAAGCATTCTGAAACCATCCTCTTTATCTATAGGTTTTCCCATTATTTCGTCTTTATATACAACAGTATCGGCTGCTATTATTACAGAGTTTTCGGGTAGTTCAGAAAGATGGGCATGCTCTACTGCCTTAGCCTTTTTTAAAGCCAGAAACATCACCGTTTCTGTCATACCTCCTATTTTAGGAAGATTCTCTTCAATTTTTGCAGGAATAATCATCGGTTCTATGCCGTGATCTCTCATCATCGCTATACGACGCGGTGAGCCGGAAGCTAATACGTATTTTCTGTTTTTCATTTTGTCATCCTTAGAAAGAAGTTTGTTATATTATCGCATAATTTTTTAAAAATGGAAATACTAAAATTGAAAATGAAAAGAAGGGGCAGAGAGTTATGACAGCAGAAAAAGGACAAAATACGCGGCCGGATAAAAAAGAAATAGCTAAAGCCTATGGAAAATATGCAAAACAGTTTACTCCTAAACCAAAATATTTTTCTAACAGTCTGAAGGCTTTTATCGTAGGAGGCTCACTATGCACTTTAGCTTTGTGGTATCAAAATACTTTACAGGAAATGGGTGTGCCGGAAAAAGATGCCGGAGTATTTGTAACAGTTACATTGGTAATGCTTGCACAGCTCTTGACAGGTATTGGAGTGTTTGATGTTATAGCGCAATTTGCCGGCGCCGGGGTGATCGTACCAATAACAGGCTTTGCCAATTCCATGGTAGCCCCTGCAATTGAATATAAAAAAGAAGGTCCTGTACTTGGTGTGGGCGCCAACATGTTTAAGGTGGCAGGGCCTGTATTGGTGTGCGGAATCGCTGCAGGAACAGTGGTGGGAATAATATATTGGCTTATAGAAAAGTTCTAGGAGGAACAGATGATATATAAAAAGAAAGGGAGACAATCTGTCATTTTTGAGGAAAAACCTTTGATAAGAGGCAGAGGAACAGTAGTAGGCGAAAAAGAAGGTCAAGGACCGCTGGCTAAAAATTTTGACATAATTTTAAAAGAAGATATGTATGGTGAAAAATCCTGGGAAAAAGCCGAAAGTAAAATGCTGAAGGAAGCTATGAAAAAAGCCGTAAGCCGTGCGGGAATAACAGAGAAAGATATAGATATAATGCTGAGCGGAGACCTTTTGAATCAGCTGATGTCTTCTTCGTTTATGGCCAGAGATATGCATATCCCTTTCCTGGGATTGTATGGAGCCTGCTCCACCATGACAGAATCTTTAGTCTTAGGTTCTATGCTTATCGATGGAGGCTTTGCCAAAAATGTGCTGGTAGGTGCATCCAGCCATTTTTGCACTGCCGAGCGACAATTCAGGATGCCTGTGGAACATGGCAATCAAAGACCGCCTTCTGCCCAGTGGACAGCTACAGCTGCAGGAGGCGTAGTGGTTTCTGCTGCTTCTGAAGTAGACTCAGATGATAATTTATCAGGATGTATGACGGATAGACTTGGGAGCCGGATACGAGTTGAGTCAGCCACTGTAGGAAAAGTTATAGATGCCGGAATTAAAGATTCTAATCAAATGGGTGCAGCTATGGCGCCGGCTGCTGTAGATACGCTTTTAAATCATTTGGAAGATATGGACAGAAATCTGGACTATTATGATTTGGCAGTTACGGGAGATCTGGGATTTATCGGCAAAGATATAATGATGGATTTGCTGGCTGACGCCGGACTCGACAAAAAAATGCTCTTTTCTCATTATGACGATTGCGGTACTATGCTGTTTTCCAAAGAGCAAGACGTTCATGGAGGAGGCAGTGGATGTGGCTGTTCTGCATCGGTGTTTGCAGGGTATTTGCTGAAAGAAATGGAAAAAGGCAAAATAAAGAGGCTTTTGCTCATGTCCACAGGGGCTATGCTTTCCACCATATCTCCTCTTCAGGGAGAAAGCATACCTGGCATAGCTCATGCTGTATCATTGGAGGTGGAATAAAACATGGAATATTTGTGGGCGTTTATAATAGGAGGAATCATATGCGTTATCGGTCAAATTTTAATGGACGCTACAACGCTTACAACTCCCAGGATATTGGTAATATTCGTGGTTTCGGGAGTAGTTCTCCAGGCTCTCGGTCTGTATCAGCACATAGTAGATTTAGCAGGAAACGGCGCCATAGTACCTCTTCCCGGTTTCGGATATTCCCTTGCCAAAGGCGCCATGGAAGGAGCCAAAGAAGGATTTTTGCCGGCTATAACAGGACCCATCGAAGCAACAGCTGCTGGCATAGGAATCGCTTTGACTTTCGGATATATAGTCGCTTTAATATTCAATCCCAAATCACCTAAAAAGTAGTATGACTCGAAGGGATAAGAAAAACTTTTACTTTTGCTGACAATAACTTTGCAAGGATGAACAAAATCTTCCGCAAGTTATTTCATATACAAGGGGCTGCCTGCGTTGATAATAGGCAGCCCCTGTGATTCTCCGGCGCTGAAGTGATGTATAATTGAAAAATTCAGAACGATTCACTCAGGCATGGCATAACAGATTAAAAGCAAGAACATAGAATTGGTAAGCCTGCCGGGGCATCTTGAAGTCAAAAGCCCCTCGTATAAGCAAAGAACAATTTTGTTTTCTGTTTTAGCTTTGACTACACTAAAACCACCCTTCTGATAGAAGAGGCGGTTCAGGCTGCAGACACCCCCCATCCGTCAGTATGCCCAGAGCATACGTGATTATTTGATGCGGTGGGCGCAATGAACTGCTGTAAAAAAATCATGATTTTTAAAAAAATTACATCTGCAGTGTCCGAATCCGTGTCGAATTCCGTCGAAATCCAGTCTCGGCTGACTTTTTCTTGTAAATCTTGAAAAAATGTCAGTCAAATCATCGATTTTGCTGACATTTTTCCTGGTTTTCTCTATTTTTTACATTTTTGAGGTATTATCCACCCCTCAAAATCCCATTTTATGGAAATTCGCTGACAAAATTTCAAAAATAAACAAATTTTATCAGCGCCGGAAGATCATACAATCTGTCCGGGGTTTGTCTATGGTCTGAAACGCTCCTGTGTCTTCGCAAGCCACAAAGTCTAAATTGCAATCTACCAAGCAGCCACGCAGCCATCGCCTCTGGGCTCGGTTCCGCCTGCTAAAGTTCCATCTTCAGTACGCCAGATTATCTGTCCTCTGCCAAAGTCCAAGAAAGTAGGCGCAACCTTTACATCATGTCCCTTTCTAATCAACTCTTCAGTAGCTGCGTAAGGTAATCCTCGCTCTACCCAGATTTCCTTATCGCCAACCCATTGCCACCTAGGCGCATCCAAAGCCTCTTGAGGATTAAGATGAAAATCAACGGTATTCATCACCACCTGCAAGTGCCCCTGAGGCTGCATGAAAGCTCCCATGACTCCGAAAGGTCCCACTGCTTTTCCATCTTTACTAAGGAATGACGGTATTATAGTATGGTAGGACTTCTTTCCCGGTCCTATACAGTTCTCCATAGTCTCATCAAGGCTAAAATTTGCACCTCTGTTTTGCATACAAATTCCTGTGTCCGGAATCACCACGCCGGAGCCAAAGCTCCAATAACAGCTCTGAATGAAAGAAACCATATTGCCCTCATCATCGGCAGTACACAAGTACACAGTCCCTCCTTTATCCGGTTTCCCCGGATAAGGAGTCAGCGCTTTCTCACCTATCAGAGCTCGCCTCTTAGCCGCATATTCTTCAGAAAGCAGCTGTTCCACGGAAACCTTCATGTATCTCGGATCAGCCACATACCTTTTGCCATCGGCAAAAGCCAGCTTCATAGCTTCTATCTGCTTATGATATGTATCCGCACAATCACGGCTTTTAAAGTCCATTTTGTTCAATATATTAAGAGCCATCAAAGCCACGATACCCTGTCCGTTAGGCGGAATTTCCCATACATCATAGCCCTTGTAATTTACTTTTATAGGATCTACCCATTCCGGTGCAAAGGCAGAAAGGTCCTCCTTGCGCATATATCCTCCCTGCTCCTCACAAAAATTTGAAATTTTTTCGGCAAGTTCCCCGGAATAGAAGGCTCTGCCATGGCTTTCGGCAATTTTCTTTAAAGTATCGGCCAGTTTTTGAGATTTCCATATTTCTCCCGCTCTTGGGGCTCTGCCCAAAGGAGCGAATACTTTAAACCACTCTTCTGCCCATCCTTTAAGTTTGCAGCCTGTTTGCGACTCACCGCAAAAGGTTTCGGCATTGTCCCTAAATTCCTTTTTAAATTGCTCATAACATTCGTTCCACATATATGCAGTCACCGGAGAAACGGGGAATCCGTCTTTGGCATACCCGATGGCCGGCTCAAACAGCTGTTCAAAAGGAAGCCTGCCAAATCTATCAGAAAGAGCTACCCAAGAAGCTACAGCGCCGGGAACAGTCATAGGTATCATTCCGTATTCCGGTATAACTTCAAACCCTTGCCTCTTTATATCCGAAACATCGGCCAGCATAGGTGCCGGGCCGCTGCCGTTAAGCCCATGAAGTTTGTCGCCGCTCCATACGAGAGCAAATGCGTCTGAGCCTATGCTGTTGGACATAGGTTCCACTACGGTAAGGCATATAGCGGTAGCGACAGCTGCGTCGATGGCATTGCCTCCTTTTTTCAGCATATCGAGTCCCGCCTGAGCTGCTAAATGCTGCGAGGTGCAAACCATTCCCCTTGAACCATAAGCAACGCTTCGTCTGGAGGGGTACTCGTACTTAAACGCATCAAAATTCATACAAATTTCCTCATCTTTCATGATTAATCAAACTTATCTTTCATATTCCTTAGGATTAAATTTTTCAAAGATCGGAGCCGCTCCAGTTGCCTCAGCTTTCTTCAGATCATCAAAAGACCTTATGGTCCAGAAAAATTTAGCCCCTGTATATTTTTTAAAAGCTTTTGTATCCCTATCTTCAAATTTATATGCCACAAAATCAGGTTTTCCCAAAAGATTAACCCACAAATTTTTCAGCAGGAAATCCGCCAAAGGAGACATTGGAAATCCCCCTTTTTTTAGGGCACCGGCCAGCTGTCCCCTAACAACTTCAGGGCGATTCTTCTTAAGCCACATTACGGCGCTTGGATTAAAGGACTCCACACAATACATTCCCTTATATTTATCCAAGGCCTCAAAAGTCCGCCTGCAAAGAGCCTCCTCGTTGCCGCCTTCCACCTTAAGTTCTACCACCAGCGGCACAAGGCCGTCTACCAATTTCAGCACCTCTTCAAAAGCAGGAATCGATTCCTCGCTTTCCTCCAAAGGATACCGTTTAGCTTCTTCCAAAGTCATTTCTTCTATTAAAAAGTCAACTCCGCAAGTTCTCTTCAGGCTGGCATCATGTATCACTGCCAGCTGATTGTCCTTGGTCAGATGAACGTCCAGCTCAATGCCAAAGCCCTCCACCATGGCCCGTTTAAAAGCCGCCATAGAATTTTCCGGTATTTTCGGTTTATCATGAAATCCCCTATGAGCGTATCTGTGTTTTAAAAGTTCCTTGATCAAATCACTTTTTTTCATCTAAAATCCCCTTGAAATAAAAATCTCTTTGCGGTTAAATCCTATCGTGTCGTTAATAGCGCATCGTTAATCTCAAGGCCGCTAATCATCTATATCGAAAGCCTCCAGCTTGCTCTTAAGCTGTTCAGGCTTGCTGTCCCCATGTTTTACCATCAACATAGTGCAAAAGGCTACAGCAGAGAAAATTGCTGCATATGGGAATAGGGTCCAGTATCCGACATTTTCCAAGAAAAACCCGGAAAGCACCGGGGTAAGTACCTGCGCTGCCATAGAGAAAGTATAATACATACCTGTAAATCTGCCTATATCGCTGCCCCTGCACATTTCCACCACCATAGGATAGGAATTGACATTTATAGACGCCCAAGCCACACCCACAAGGAAGAACATTATATTTATCGCAAAATTAGGTTTTTCAAACAGCAATCCTGAAAGAAAACTTATAGACAGAAGCGCCACCCCGAAGAGTATAACTTTTTTTCGTCCCAGTTTGCTGGAAATAACGCCTACAGGTATAAATGAAACCAATGCTCCTACGGAAGCCACCATCAATGCTCCTGCAAAAGAGCCTCCTTCCATGCCCCACATCTCTGTAGCGTATTTAGAAAAGGCTGTGGTGACCGCATTATATGCCATATACCAAAGAGCTACCGACAGCAGCAAAAATACAAGGCTCTTTCTCACATCTTTAGGAAGCCTGCTCTTAGCGCTTTCACTGTTAGTTTGATCCTTTTCATCTTCATCGTCATATATGCCCCATTGTTTTTCTGTTTCTATTCTCTCTGCAACCATTTTGTTTTCATCAACTTTAAATAGGATTATCAGAAGAGAAATCACCATT
The DNA here is from genome assembly GCA_900540145.1 of uncultured Eubacteriales bacterium. GTDB lineage: Bacteria > Bacillota > Clostridia > Peptostreptococcales > Anaerovoracaceae > Fimisoma. Next base: position 8,508 of record UQEW01000051.1, on the reverse strand, counting down.
ATAACAGCTATAGCGATAAATACCGGTTCGTAATCCGGAGTCCTGCCTTCTCCTACTAAAACCATTATAAGCCCCAAAGCGATGATTATTCCTATGGCTCCCATTAAATTGATGATGGCGTTCCCCTTTGATCTGAGCGGTTTAGGAGTAACATCAGGCATGAGAGAAACTGCCGGAGAACGAAATATGCTCATTGATATCAGAGTCATAAGAAGAGCCACAATGAAGAATGGCAAATTTCTGCTGTTGGCTGCGGCAGGTAAAAGCAGCATGAAAATCACTGCCAATATGGTCCCTACAAAAATAAACGGCGTCCTCTTTCCTCTTTTATGGCTTATCTTATCTGACCAAGCGCCGAATATAGGCAGCATTATAAGAGCAAATATATTATCCAGTGCCATTATGGCGCCTGACAAAGTATCGCCTATTTCAAAGAAATATTTAAGTATTAGCGGTACAATATTGTCGTACACCTGCCAGAAAGCGCTTATGGCCAAAAAAGCGAATCCGACTATAACTGTTTTTTTGTTATCAAGTTTCATATTTAATTCTCCTCAATAATTCCTTTATATCCTTCATAACGTATGTAGGCTTGACTGAAGATTTTTCCATGTCTTCCAGAGTCCCCTCTCCGCTGAGAACAAAACATGTATCTATTTCAGCGTTAAATCCACAGGCAATGTCAGTATAAAGCCTGTCTCCTACCAGCAAAGTTTCCTCTTTAGAAACGCCCGCTTGTTCCAAAGCCATCAACGCAATATCCGCTTTCGGTTTTCCTATAAAATGCGGCTTTCTCTTGCTGGCGTGCTCAAGCATCTGGCAAATGGCACCGCAATCAGGCACAAAGCCCCATTCTGTAGGGCACACCCAATCAGGATTGGTAGCAAAGTAATCTACACCCTGTTTCAAAAGGAAACATGCATCCTCCAGTTTTCCATAATTAAGCTCCCTATCATAGCCGACCAGCAATATATCTATCCCGGGCGTTAATTCTTCGGTTACCCTAAATCCCTCTTCTGACATCTGCCGGCATAGAGATTTTGTACCAAGCACATACATTTTCTTCGTTCTATACGTACTCTCGTATTTCTTCTTCAATATGGCAGCAGTGGCGTCGACTGACGTAAAAAAATCTTCCGTAGCAGTCTCAACACCTAGAGAACGAAGCTTTTTTACATAATCCGCCTTAATTTTTGATGAGTTATTAGTTAAAAATATGTACCTTCCTCCCGCCTCCTTCACATAGGAAAAAAAATCCTTCGTTCCATCAAAAAGGTCATTTCCAAGATATATTGTACCATCCATATCAAGTAAGAAAAGTTTTTTGTTTATTAATTCCATATTACGATTATAAAGAAAAGCCGGCGTCATGTAAAGATTGCTGCATATATCACATGATCTTTTTCAGTATTATAGGCGTAATTATAGTTGTGGCAATTACCACCAGCACTATCGGAGGAAACAGCGCTGCGCTCATCAGACCCATGGCGTATCCCTTCTGAGCTACTATCAGAGCCACCTCGCCTCTTGAAACCATGCCCACGCCTACTTGTAAGGATTCTCGCCTGCTAAATCCGCAAATCCTGGCTCCCAGACCGCAGCCGGCTATCTTGGTCAAAATAGCTATGATCAGCAATATCAAAGAAAATATAAGCATCGATTCTGTAAGTCCGCTTAACTCCACTTTGAGGCCTACGCTGGCAAAGAATATGGGAGAGAAAAACAGATAAGAAGGTCTTCTTACCTTATCCTCAACTTCATCTTTTATCTGATGTTTGGACAGGAAAAGACCCAAAAGATATGCGCCGGTAATGTCTGCTACACCAAAGAAATATTCTGACGCGAAAGCTATCAAAAGGCATGCTGCCACCATGTACGTGGTGATTCTTCGCTTTCTGGCATTGGCATCTATGATTTTCTTATACTTTTTCAGCATCAATCCGATAATTGCCATAAGCAGCAGATAAACAGCTATTTTTAAAAGCACCAGTGAAACAGAAACCTCTTCGTCCTGCATGCTTGAGACTATCGTTAATATTATAATTCCTATTATATCATCTATAACGGCTGCTCCCAAAATAGCATTCCCTACTTTCCCCTCTAATTTACCCATTTCTCTAAGCGCTTCCACCGTTATGCTCACCGATGTGGCCGTAAGGACTACCCCGACGAATACAGCGTGCAATATAGCCTCAAAGGAGGTTTGGCCTGCTTCAAAGAAAAAGTAAAAGCATGCCGTTCCGCCTATAAGAGGCAGCAAAACACCTATAGTTGCTATCACGATGCATGCAACGCTGTTCTTTTTTATTTCGTTTATATCGGTATCCAGCCCCGCGGTAAACATAAGCAGTATAACGCCGATTTCCGCCGTATAAGTGATAAATTCAGTTTCTTCTATAAGTCCAAGTCCTGACGGTCCTACCAAAACGCCTGCCAGCAATGCTCCTACCACCTGCGGCATGCTCACTTTTTCAGTCAAGTCACCTAAAATTTTAGTAGACAGCATTATTATCGCAACGCTGACCAAATACCCGTAATCTTCCATAATCGTCCTCTTATATATATTTCCTCAAATAATATCTGAGCGTCTCTTCCCATTTTTCAGATGTATCAGCTCTTTTTACCATGCCTCTTATCTGGTCAAGATAATTTCCCGGCAGCATAGGCATCTCATCGTAATCCACGTTGACGCACATGCGTCTTGCCAGTTGAAACTCTTTTTTCTGCTGGTCGGAAAGATTTAAGAATCCGTCTATATAGTCTAACATTTTCTTCTTATCCTTATTCACAAAGCCCTCCAGCTGAGGCAACAAGTTGATTATATGATCGCTGATGACATATGTATCTGTCCCTTCAAGACAGCTTATGAAAGTTCTTATCTCTTCAACTTTTTCCAAATCACTGCATTCTTCATAATCAGAATTCTTGGAAATATCCCACATAGGCGAGCCCGGTTTAACGACAAAAGTCCTTATCCTGACAAAATCAGGCGCTATCTTGTTTACCACGTCAGCCGTCTCTATGGCGTTTCTCTGGCTTAAAGCTCTTCCTCCCGCTCCCGGCATGTAAAAAACGTTATAAGTTATCCCGGCTTCCTTTATCTTACGGCCGCAATCTATCTGCTGGGATCGCACAGAACCCTTATTTAAAAGTTTAAGCACATCATCACAGCCGCTTTCAAATCCGGAATGCAGCATGTTGAGTCCTGCCTCTTTCAAATCCATAAAGTCCTGCAAGCTCATCTTAGTTAAAGTATCTGCCCTGCCGTAGCAGGATACGGTTTCTATGGAAGGGATTTTTTCCTTCAAGTACTTTAAAGCTTGGCACAGGTCATCCTTTTTCATAATCATAGTATTGGCATCCTGCAAAAATACCGTTTTCATTTTGTCATGGATTATCCAATTTAACACCATGTAATAACAATGCTTTTCTTCCCTGGTTACCGACGAAGATATGTCTCCCATGCGCTTTACTGTGCGTGGATCGTTGCTGCTCAATCTTTCTAATATCAAGTCTCTGTAAAAGCACACAACGTCTATATCTTCCTTGATTTCATCTACGGTTCTTATCTTGAATCTGCCTCCTCTGTATAGAGTACAGAAATTGCATCTATTCCACGGGCAGTTTTCCGTCCACCTCAGCAGCAGACTGGACGCGTGAAAAGGCGGCCTTATATTGCCTATCTCAAATGTTTTTTTACCCATAATATTCAATATTCCTTATAATTGCCAACCGCGCGATAATCGTCATCAAAACAAAAGGGCGCCAAAACGCGCCCTTCAATTATATATGATATTTATTTTGTTGCAGCGTCGTAAAGCTCTTCTGCGTTGTCCCACTCAGCAATGATCTCAGGAATTACCTTGTACAGGTCTCCTACGATAGCGTAGTCGGCAACTTCCATGATAGGAGCTTCAGGGTCCTTGTTGATAGCAACGATGCAGTTGGAAGTCTGCATTCCGGCCAGATGCTGGATAGCTCCGGAAATACCGCAAGCGAAATAAATTTCAGGCTTAACTGTAGTTCCTGTCTGTCCTACCTGGTGAGAATGATCAATCCAGCCAGCGTCTACAGCTGCACGGGATGAACCAACTACTCCGCCAACCTTGTCAGCGAACTTCTTGATCAGTTCGAAGCCGGAAGCATCGCCCAGACCTCTTCCGCCGGAGCAGATGATCTTAGCGTCAGTCAGAGATACCATTTCCTTCATGGATTTAACGATATCCTTGATTTCGATTCTGATGTCGTCCTTGGAGATTTCAGGTTTAACGTTAACGATTTCGCCCTTTGCTCCAGGAACTCTTTCCTGCTTCTGCATTACGCCAGGACGAACGGTTGACATCTGAGGTCTTGTCTTAGGGCAGATGATGGTAGCCATCAGGTTTCCGCCGAAAGCAGGACGAGTCTGCTTGATACCTGTTGAAGGATCGTTAGGGTCCAGTGTGGAAGTATCAAGAGTAGTGTTAGCCTTAGCGAATTCGATGTACTTGGAAACCTTTACGTCCAGGTGAGTACAGTCAGCAGTCAGACCTGTGTTGCATCTTGCAGCGATACGAGGTGCGAAGTCACGACCGATGTGAGTAGCTCCGTAGAGAACGATTTCAGGTTTGTATTCGTCGATAAGCTGCTTCATAACCTTAGTGTAAGCGTCAGTTGTATAGTTTTCCAGCAGCGGATCCTGAACCATGTAAACCTTCTCAGCTCCGTATTCGAAACATTCCTGAGCCAAGTGGTCAATGTTGTTTCCGATAAGTACTGCGCAGATCTGAGTGTCATCGCTGATGTCCTTTGCCAGCTTCTTTCCTTCGCCCAGCAGTTCGAGAGCTACGTTCTGAATCTTGCCCTGTCTCTGTTCAGCAAATACCCAGATATGTTTGTAAGCGGAAAGGTCAACAGCAGCTTCTTGCTGAACTTCCTTGATAGCGCCGAACTTACAAGCAGTCAGACACTGATTACAGGATGAACACTTAGCGTTGATCTTAGCAACCTTTCCCAGCTTATTTCCATCATATGGTTCAAATTCAAAGGCGTCATAAGGACATGACTTAAAGCACTGTCCACAGCCTATACATTTTTCTTTTAAAATTTCAACAGCCATTTCTATTCCTCCCTCAAATTAGATGATGTGCTTACCCTTGAGCTGAATCAAAAGGTTCTTAGCCTGCTCATTTTCAGTATCTCCCTTAACTACCTGACCAGGAGCCTTAGGAGCAGGAGTAAAGGACCTAAATACGTTTGTAGGGGAAGCCTCCAGACCTACTTTGTTCAGATCAACTTCGATATCCTTAGCGTTCCAAACTTTGATGTCCTTCTTGCCGAATATTCCGGACATGCTCATGTATCTTGGCTCGTTCAGCTCTTTGATAGCAGTAAGCATGCAAGGAGTCTTTATAGCGATGAGTTCATAACCGTCTTCCAACTGTCTCTTTACAGTGATGTCTTTCAGGTTGTCATCGATGTGGAATTCTTCAACGTATGTAACCTGAGGGAGATCCAGCTTCTCAGCGATCTGAGGACCAACCTGAGCAGTATCTCCGTCGATAGCCTGACGTCCGGCAAAGATCAGATCAGCAGGTCCGTTTTCCTTCTCCCACTTTCTGATAGCTGCTTCCAGAGTGTTGGAAGTTGCCCATGTGTCAGAACCGCCTACAGCTCTGTCGGAGATCAGGATACCTTCGTCAGCGCCCATAGCGATACACTCAAAGAGCAGATCCTGAGCCTGAGGAGGTCCCATGGATATAACTGTAACGGTTACGTCTTTGTATTTATCTTTAATCTTCAATGCTTCTTCCAGAGCGTTAGCGTCGTCGTGGTTGAGAATCGATGGAACGCCGTCTCTGATCAATGTTCCTGTCTTAGGGTTGATCTTGATAACGTTTGTATCAGGAACCTGCTTTGCGCATACGATAATCTTAAATGCCATTTCAATTTCCTCCTACAATCTTATTTCTTGAAAGTCTTACCAGCGATTACCATTCTCTGAACTTCTGAAGTTCCTTCGTAGATTTCGGTAATCTTAGCGTCTCTCATCATTCTTTCTACCGGATAATCCTTAGTATATCCGTAACCACCGTGGTACTGAACGCACTTAGTAGTAACTTCCATAGCTGTCTCTGCAGCAAACAGCTTAGCCATTGCAGCTGCTTCGCTGTAGTTCATGTGCTTGTCTTTCATGTCAGCAGCTCTGTAAACCAGCAGTCTTGCAGCTTCGATCTTAGTCTTCAGATCTGCCATTGAGAACTGCAGTGCCTGCATCTGGGACAGCTTCTTGCCGAACTGTTTTCTTGCCTGCATGTATTCAACAGTTACGTCGAAAGCTCCCTGAGCAATACCAAGAGCCTGAGAAGCGATACCTATACGTCCGCCGTCAAGAGTTGACATTGCAACTTTGAAACCGTCGCCAACCTGACCAAGCAGTCTGTCAGCAGGGATTTCGCAGTTCTGGAAAATAAGTTCTGTAGTTGAAGATGCACAGATACCCATCTTATCCTCTGTCTTACCGATTGAGAATCCAGGGTCTCCTTTTTCTACGATGAAAGAGGAAATTCCATGGTTTCCTTTGGACTTGTCAGTCATAGCCATCACAACGAAAACATCTGCATATCCGCCGTTGGTGATGAATACTTTAGCTCCGTTGAGGATCCATTTGTCGCCTACCAGTTCAGCTCTTGTCTGCTGTCCGGATGCGTCAGTACCTGCGTTTGGCTCAGTCAGACCGAAAGCGCCCAGCTTTTTGCCGCTTAACAGGTCAGGCAGATATTTTTTCTTCTGTTCTTCGTTACCCCAGTTGAAGATAGGCCAGCAGCAAAGGGAAGTGTGTGCAGAGCAGATAACGCCTGTTGAAGCGCAAACTCTTGACAGTTCCTCTACTGTGATTGCATAGGAGATATGATCTCCGCCTGCTCCACCGTATTCAGTCGGGAACGGTACGCCTAACATTCCGTACTTGGCCATTTTTTCAACAGTCTCAACAGGGAATCTGTGTTCCTTGTCGATGTCTGCAGCTAACGGTTCAACTTCGTTAGTGGCAAATTCTCTTACCATTTTTCTTACGAATTCCTGTTCCTTCGTTAGTTGAAAGTTCATTTAAATGCCTCCTTAAATTATTAATAACGGGTCCGTTATGGACAGTATCCGCATTTTTAACATACCAATTTTATTAAAACATTTTTTTGTTAAAATTGCAACACGAATTTGCATTTATTATCGGGGAAAATGTCGAAATTTTTATCCGCCGCAATTAATTTTTTGTCTGCCGTCACTCACCGAAATGTCCGAATGCATAGCCATACATCGCCATTCATAGTGCCATATCCCGCGCCATGGCTTTCAGTGTTTTTTTCTCAATACGGCACACCTGGACCTGGGATATTCCCATCACATCAGCCACTTGCTGCTGAGTCATATCCTTGAAATATCTGAGAACTATCACCTGCTTTTCCCTTGGCTCAAGGGTCTGCAAGGCAGCATCAAGATCCATCTTAGTTATATTACTTTCTTCATTGTCTGTCCATAAATCAGTTTTTTCATAATCTTCAAAATTTTTCATGGCATCGAAAGCTTGCAGCGCTTCCAACACTCTCTCCGCCGAAAACCCTGTCGCTTCTGCCAATTCTGTAATTTTAGGCGACCTTCCGTATTTAGCCGAAAAATCGTTTTCAGCTTTTCTTACAGCCGCGCTGTCTCTTTTAAGACTTCTGCTTACTTTTATCTTGCCGTTATCTCTCAATTGAGACCTTATCTCTCCGGCTATCATAGGCACAGCGTAAGTGGAGAACTTGTTTCCCTTATCAGGGTCAAATCTTTCAGCTGCTTTTATCAAACCTATATATCCTATCTGTATGAGGTCGTCCAATTCTTCTTTGTAAGCAAAAGAAAGCCGCAGCGCCACGGATTTGACCAGTCCTGTATTTGCTGCGACTATTTCTTCAAGAGATGGCTTCAGTCTGCTGTCGGCATTGCCTTCGCCATCATTTTTAAAATCCATAATATGTATCCATCTTTTTTATCATTGTAACTGTAGTTCCCTCTCCCGGTTTGGAATCCACCTTCAGCTTGTCGGTAAAGCTTTCCATAACTGTGAATCCCATTCCCGACCTGTTTTGTCCTGTGTCTGTTGTAAATAGCGGTTCCATGGCCTTAGCTATATCTTCTATGCCTCTGCCTTTATCTGTAATCTTTATCATTATGGTTTCCGGCGCTATCGTAGAAAATTCCATATATACAGGTTTTTTGACTGTCTCATCGTCATTGCCTCCGTATCCATGAATTGCAGCATTGCTGAAAGCTTCTGATACCGCCGTTTTTATCTCCGTGAGCTCATCTACTGTAGGATCCATTTCTGCCGCATATGCAGCAGCTATAGCTCTGGCCATAGCTTGGTTTTCCAAAACTCCTTCCATCTGTACCTTTAATTCTCTTCCCATTACGAAACTTCCTTTCTATCAAATACCGCCACGGCTTCTTCTTTTGTATCAAAATAATCTATAACTGAAAATACGCCTGCCA
>UQEW01000050.1 GCA_900540145.1 uncultured Eubacteriales bacterium | reverse complement strand
TCATCACTTACTCCAGAAAGCTTCTCCTCAATCATTGTCTCTAAATCAAAGATGCTGCTGTCGAAATAATCATAATATCCATACTGACGCATGAATTTTATGATTTTCTTTTGTTCTAGCATATCTATGGCAGACGAGAGCTCATCCAAGGGAGAATCCACAACATGCATCAGCGTCTCTCTATCCGAAACCAATACTGAGCTGTCTCCGATTATAAAAATTACTGCCATAGCTTTAAGTATTCGCGCAGGAAGACCCTTGTGATCCAAGCCCAGCTTACTTATTGCATATTGAAGCTTCTTATAAACTTCGTATGACTCGTCTGTTTTATATGCTCGAATATTAAATTCAAAATAATCGTATATCGCATCAAGACCAACGAAATGAAACTCTTTTACATCATATTGCTGCAGCTGATAAGACAGTGAATAGTCTTCATCACCGGCAAGATATGTAAAGTATGTTCTTTCATTTTGGGCCACCTTCTTAGAAAGGCGATCCAGCGCATAGAGTGTAATTGGATGTAGAGGGTATCCGTCTTCAAGGTACCCTTCCTTCTCCTCATCGTTCCCTGCTGGAGTCAAAAATCCTTTGAAATCCCAAGCCTGATTATATAGCTCATTTAATCTGCTCTCAAACCGTTTCTTAAAGTTGTCCCAGTTTCCAGTTTTAGGAATAATATTTCCAATCAAGGAAAGGCATTGATCATACTTAATGTTAATTGAAGTCGCCTTAAAACGTCCCTCCACCTTTTTCCATTCGTCGCTCACAGTCTTCTTCATATTTTCCGTGTACATTGAAAGCTGCTTGTGGGAGACGAGTATAAGATGGTTCTCGTAATCGGAATGATCACAGTACTCTGCCATATCTTGAATGTCCTTCACCCGGATATAATCACCGTTATCTTCAATATAGCGTCCGAACTCGTCAAAAATGAAAACAATCCCCTTATACTTCCCTACAATTGCTGCATTCGCTTTATCCAGATTTCCGATTAAGCTTCCTGCTGTTGTATTAAAATCTGCGCCATAAGATATGGATCCGTATATTCTTCTAAATATCTTCTCGTACTTCGAGTCGTATGCTTCGAGGCCACGCTTAAGCTCTGTAACCGACAAAGACAGCTTTTCGCATTCCTCTTCAACCCTCTTCTTTGACTCAGCACCTTTTAACCATTTTTTCAACAGAATAAGCGCTTCATCAAAGAATCCGGAAAATGCCACTTCTATGTGATTTGCTTCCAGTTCTTTTTTAAGCGAATATGCAATACAATTACTGAAATCCGGATAGTCAGTATAAATCGGTACCACAAGAAATGCTTGCTCTTCTTGTGCAAACTCTCTTAAATCTGACGCAAGATCCGGATCATATTTATCTATCATCTTAGCGAACTGCTTAAATTCGGTTCTGTTTGTGTTGATATGACCGAGGATTGCTCCAATCACAGTAAGTAAATGAGATTTTCCAGTCCCATATGAGCCATATAATATTCTCGAGTGCGTATTCGCTCTTCCCTTAATAATGTCACCAACATATTCCCTTAGAATTCCTGTAGTTGTTTCATTTGGAATGAACCCCGAGAGCCTGGCCGCATTACGAAGATCAAAGCACACATTCGCTGAATACTTATATTGTTTATTTCTTGTAATAAGGCTTGTGTAATCCATAATCCATTCTTAGTTTTCCTCACCAACATAGTATTGTCTAAGCAAATCTTGATACGGATAATCCGTCATTTCTATATGACGATTCCCGAAATTGTTGCTCAAGATAAGCATCTTTTTGTTTTCAGCTTCCATCAGCATCTCAATTAACTTCGAGTATCTTATGTTATAATACTTCCCAATTTGAAGCTTATCCTCCATGAGTTGATCAATACTGATCTGCTTCTGTTCCCATCCAGTTTCTTCATCTCCGTTATCATATGCGATGGAATACAAAAGTATTTCCAGAGGCATCTCTACCTTAGTGACCGGAACCTTTTCAAACTTTTTCTCATCATTCACTCTCAGCAAATGCAATGGAGCAAGAAACGGATATGTGTCCTCATCGACAATGGTTTTTCTGTCAAACTTCTCATCGCCAATGTAAGTGTTCTTAAAGCAATTGAATTCTTTTTCTGTTGCGGCCCTTTTAACGTTTACTCCATTGACACCCAAAAAGGCATGAAATCCGTCTACAAATTCCTCTTTGGTAAAAGTCTGTGCTTTTAGTTCATTAAAAGCCCAGTACCAAGCCGTAGCATCCTCTATGTTTCTGGCAAGATTTCTATGCATGAGCATCAAGGAGCCCATTCTTTGATAATAGCGATCATTCATATCAATCATGTCAAAAAGAGCAGTTCTTCTCTTTAAAATCCCCGCCGGCCTTTTTTCTTCTTCAGTAAGGCCTATTGCATCTGACCAATATCTGAGAGCTTTTATCATTACGCGACCAAGGCCAATATTATCTACTGCTGTTTGCTCATTATTTGGTGAGAATATAGTCTCATCTTCTTTAACAGCATCGATGATTTTCGTTCCCCAACCGCTTCTTAAATAAAAGCTGCTGTGCTTATTAACAACCATTCTGATTCTCCTGTCATTCAATACGCTCAGCAAATTCTTTGCCCATGCGCAACATTTTAATTGTCCCATAATTAGGACTTTAAAGTGATCCTCTCAATATTCGACGTTTCTGTGTTCAATTTCCACAACTTCATCCAACTCATAATCTAATGCTATGCATATCTTTCGGAATACGCTAGTCGAAATCTCTCCGCCTTTTCTCCTCTTTGCCATCGCATTCGTAGAAGTTCCGGCCTATTCAATAAAATCCTTGTTAATCATTTTCTTGTGGATTAATTATTTTCAGAGTTTATTATAGTTCATAGTAACCGTAATTTTACATTTATTAATCTCCACAAAGTTTGAACATATATTACCACTTCAATTTTCAAAAATCAATCTGAACTTGAATTTTACAATTTCATTTACTAAAATATATTTTTTACTATTGTGTTTCCTTCCCATATCGATGCTCAACGTAACACTTATAAAAGCAATACTTTCTTTACTTATCTCTGTAAATCACAAATTGTTTCCCAGAATTCTGGTGAATAAAACAATCTTTATTACTAGGAACCCCCACAATCGCCTTTTTCCAACAAATCTACAGTCTCTGTAAAGTAAAAAGGGGTTATGTATTCTCTACCTGTATTTTCGTATTTATTAGTTTTATTTGCAAGAAAACAAAACGGGATTTACGGACAAAACCAGCTTCAGAGTAATATCCTTAGAATTTCTTGATTTTAAGCCTTTTTCCGTCCTCCTTACTCCTTCATTTTTGACATCAAACCAACGCATTCTACATGCTTCGTAAAAGGAAAATTGTCGAAAGGCTTCAGATACACGCACCTGTATCCATAGTACTCCATATATTTGATGTTGTCTGCCATGGTCTTTGGGTTGCACGAAATATAAACTATCTGGCTGACGCCGTAATCTAAAATCTTATCCAAGGCCTTAGACTGTATGCCGGCTCTTGGAGGATCAACCACTATTACATCCGGCTTTTCCTCCATATCACTCAGGACTTTAAAAACGTCTCCCGCTATAAAATGGCAGTTATCAAGGCCGTTTAATCTGGCGTTTTCTTTCGCTGCAGCTACTGCCTCCTCCACCAGCTCTATTCCGATAACATTTTTGGCTTTGAGAGCCATTATCTGGCTTATGGTGCCTGTACCGCAATAAAGGTCAAAGACAGTCTTACCCTCCAGCCGGTCTATAAGCGCTAAAGCTTCGCTATACAGCCGTTCCACAGCCTCCACATTGGTCTGAAAAAAGGAAAAAGCGCTGACTTTAAAAGAAAGACCCAGAAGCTTTTCGGTGTAATATTCTTGTCCCCACAGAAGTTTGATAGAATCACACACAACTGCGTCAGCAAGGTTATCGTTTAGGGTTCTGAGAACTCCCGCAATCTCATTGTCCAGCTGAAGCGCCAGAAGGCCCTTGACAAAGCCATCTTCGTCAAAATGCTCTTGCGATGATGTGACAATATTTACGAGCAGCTGACCTGTTCTTACACCTTTTCTTATTATGAGATTTCTTAAGAGGCCTTTATGGGTTTTCTTATGGTAAAATTTGTATCCTCTGTCTTCGGCGAAAGCCAGCGTATAAGATAATATGCGGTTGAAGTCCTCATCCACCAGCTGGCATTCATCGACAGTTATTATAGACATAAAATTGCCCTTTTTGTGCATGCCCAAAGTCATAGGGCCATCTTTTACCATATCCCCAAAGGTGTATTCCATCTTATTTCTATATCGATATTGATGAGGAGCCCCTTCTATCCTGTCGATTTTTTCAGGTGATATGCCTTTTTCTTCAAGGAGGTTCAAGACCTGATTTTCCTTGGTTTTCAGCTGTTCCTGATATGTTGTTCCCTGATATATGCATCCGCCGCAAAAGGCATCATGTTTACATACGTTCAATTATCGTAAACCTCCTTTTTGTCGAGCTTAAAGCTTAAGTGACAGCTCAAACTCAATCTAAAACCTTCCGTATTTATCGTAAAATTCTTTTTTATATTCGAGAAATCTATCTTCTTCTATAGCTTTCCTTATGTTGCCCATCATCTTTATGAGAAAGTGCAGATTGTGGTTGGAGAGCAGCATCGATGAAAGCATTTCTCCCGATTTGAACAGATGTCTCAGATATGCTTTTGAATAATTTCTGCATGTGTAACAGTCGCACTCAGGATCAAGCGGCTCCCAATCTCTCTCATACATGGCATTCTTGATGTTTACCCTTCCGGCTGATGTCATCGCAAGGCCATGGCGTGCTATTCTGGTCGGCAGGACACAGTCAAACATGTCTACGCCTCTTTCAACGCCCTCAAAAAGATAATCGGGACTTCCCACGCCCATGAGATATCTTGCTTTGTCTTCCGGCAAATAGTCAACGCAATCGTCCAGGATATCAAGCATAAGCTCCTTTGGCTCTCCTACCGACAATCCGCCTATAGCGTATCCAGGCAAGTCCAGCTCCACGATTTCTTCGGCGCTTTGTCTGCGCAGATCTTTGTACATTCCTCCCTGCATGATTCCGAACAGAGACTGTCTTTCCCAGTCCCTGTGATAATCTTTGCAGCGTTTGAGCCATCTCGTAGTTCGTTCCAGTGAATTTTTCACATATGTTCTGTCAGCCGGATAAGGCGCACATTCATCGAAAGCCATCATTATATCCGACCCTAAGCTGTTTTGTATCTCTATGGATTTTTCAGGTGTAATCATGTGAGGCGAACCGTCTATGTGAGAACGGAATTTAACGCCTTCTTCCGTGATTTTCCGCAAGCTTCCCAGCGAAAACACCTGAAATCCTCCGCTGTCAGTCAATATGGCCCTGTCCCAATTCATAAATTTGTGAAGGCCGCCTGCTTCTCTGACTATCTCATGACCCGGTCTGAGATACAGGTGATAAGTATTGGAGAGTATGATCTCCGCTCCCATATCTCTTACCTGCTCAGGACGCATAGCTTTAACTGCCGCCTGAGTGCCTACCGGCATAAACACAGGAGTCTGTATATCTCCGTGGGGAGTATGAACTATTCCCCTTCTGGCCTTAGTATTTTTATCTTTTTTTATCAGTTGATAAGTTACTGCGTGTTTCATAAAATTCCTTTCTATATTATAAGCATGGCATCTCCATAGCTGAAGAATTTATATTTCTCTTTTACTGCTAAACTGTATGCCTTCAGTATTTCTTCTCTGTCATAAAAGGCTGAAATTAGCATCAGCAATGTGGATTTCGGCAGGTGAAAGTTGGTTATAAGGCTGTCGACCAGCTTAAATTCGTATCCCGGATATATGAATATTCCGGTACTGCCGCTTCCGGCTTTGAGCACATAGCTGTTTGTCTTTTGGTCCAGTTCCGCTGCGCTTTCCAGCGTTCTTACTGACGTAGTCCCTACAGCTATTATTCTTCCTCCCGCTTTTATAGTTTCATTGACTTTACGGGCAGTTTCCTCGCTTACCGAATACTCTTCAAAATGCATTTGATGCTCTTCTATGTTTTCGACTTTAACAGGCCTGAACGTGCCTATTCCTACATGAAGAGTGACGTAAGCTGTCTCAACGCCTTTTTGGCGCGCTTTTTCGAGCAGTTCTTCAGTAAAGTGAAGTCCTGCCGTAGGCGCTGCCACTGAGCCTTCCTGGCTGGCGTATACGGTTTGATACATATCCTTATCCTCTTCATCGCTGGGACGTTCTATATAAGGAGGAAGAGGCATGTGCCCCAGCTCCTCGAGACGTTCTAAAAACACGCCCTCATAGATGAAGCGAGCGTGTCTTGTGCCGTCCTGTCCATATCCTTCTATCACGGCTTTAAAGCTTCCGTCTTGGCTGAAAGATACCGTATCTCCCGGTTTTAGTCTTTTCCCCGGCTTAACCATGGTCTCCCACACATCGCCGTCCAGCCTTTTTATCAGCAGAAACTCCACCTTTGCTCCCGTTCCTTCTTTTATGCCGAAGATTCTTGCCGGTATTACCTTGGAATCATTCATTACAAGACAGTCCCCCGGATTGAGATATTCCAATATATCATAAAAATGTTTCTCTTCTGTTGTTCTTTCTTCTCTGTTAAGCACCATCAGCCTGCACATATCCCTCTTTTCAGACGGTCTCTGAGCTATGAGCTCTTTGGGCAGCTGATAATCAAAATCGTTTATGTTCATATTACCACCTTAATATCTATTTTCACTTTTTTATCATTGTACCGGCCATTATGAAAAGCATCATTCTTCTTCAGGAACGGCCAGTCCCAAATGCTTATAGGCCAAAGGCGTAACCATCCGCCCTTTCTGTGTCCTGCTCAGAAAACCTATCTGAAGCAAATAAGGCTCGTAAGCTTCTTCTATGGTTACACGCTCTTCTCCGATAGAGGCGGCTATGGTATCTATACCTACCGGCCCGCCGTTAAAGCGCTCAATAATTGCCATCAGTATTTCTCTATCCAGCCTTTCAAGTCCCATGGAGTCAATATCTAAAGCAGCAAGGCCTTCCTTTGTAATATCGAGAGTTATCTTTCCGCTGCCTTGGACCTGGGAAAAATCTCTTATTCTCTTTAATATTCTGTTGGCCACCCTAGGCGTACCTCTCGAACGTTTTGCCATTTCAAGTATGGAATCGTCGTCCGCTTCCACGCCTATTATCCCGGCAGACCGTTTTATTATCTCAGTCAGCTCATCCTCCGTATACATCTCAAACTTGCCCATGACGCCGAATCTATCCCTCAGAGGCGCAGAAAGGCTTCCGGCTCTGGTAGTCGCTCCTATCAACGTAAATTTAGACAAGTCCAATCTGATAGACCGGGCTGACGGGCCCTTTCCTATGATTATATCAAGGGCGAAATCTTCCATGGCAGAATAAAGCACTTCCTCTACGGAGCGGTTAAGCCTATGTATCTCATCTATAAATAAGACATCGTTTTCATTGAGATTGGTCAATATGGCCGCCAAATCTCCTGCTCTTTCTATGGCAGGTCCTGATGTTATCTTGATATCTACGCCCAGTTCGTTGGCGATAATGCCGGCCAGGGTGGTCTTGCCCAGTCCCGGAGGGCCGTAAAACAGCACATGGTCCAGAGGGTCGTTTCTCAGCTTCGCTGCTTTAATAAATATACTTAAGTTTTCTTTGACTTTTTTCTGTCCTATGTAGTCATCCAGCGTCTGAGGTCTTAGGGTAGTCTCCTGCCTCAATTCTCCCGGGCTTATATTTGCAGATGTTATTCTTTCGTTTTCCATAGTCGTTCATCATGCCTTTCCAGCAAAATTAAAAAAGATTTTTAAGAGCTTTCTTGATGTATTCCTCACTTGTAAGGCCCTCGTCGTTTACAGAAGCAACGGCGTTGAAAGCCTCTGCTTTGGTGTATCCCAAGGCAATCAATGCGGTTATCGCTTCATTTCTTGCGTCTTGAGGAAGTTCTTTAAGCTCATGGGCAGAAACAGCCGCACTCTTGCTATCGATACTTCCCATCTTATCTTTAAGTTCCAAAATTATTCTTTCAGCAGTCTTTTTGCCTATGCCGTTTGCTCTGCTTATTTCCTTAGCATCTTCAAAGGCTATGGCACGCTTAAGCTCGTCGGCAGAGAACGTACCTATTATGGACATGGCTCCTTTGGCTCCCACACCGCTTACCGTTATCAGTTTTTCAAAAAGCTCCAGACTGTCTTTGTTGTGAAACCCATAAAGCTTCATGTCGTCTTCTTTTACTATCATGGAAGTGTAAACCATCACCGAATCCCCTGTGTTATACCTATATACAGGAGAATTAACCGGTAAAAACACTTCAAAACCTATTCCTGATTGAGTTTCAACCACTATCCCACCGTTTACATCCATGGTGTATATGCCTTTAATATATCTTATCACCTGTATCCTACCTACCTTTTCAGAATATCTATCCTTTTGAGAATATCCCTCCTGCCGGCTGAATGACCATGACATATGGCAGCTGCCAAGGCGTCGGCTGTGTCATCTGGTTTCGGCACTTCTTTTAGATTCAGCATAGTTTTTACCATAAACTGAACTTGAGTCTTGTCAGCTCTTCCGTATCCTACCAGCGCCTGCTTAATCTGCAGCGGGGTATATTCGTTTATCTTTAAATTGCCTTTGGCGCATGCTAAAACCGCAACGCCTCTGGCCTCTCCAACCAAGATGGCTGTCTTAGCGTTGCTGTTAAAAAAAAGTTCTTCAATTGATGCTTCGTCAGGTTTAAAAGCGGATATGAGTTCTGTAAGCCCGTCAAACAACTTGACAAGCCTTGAGGGCATGTCCATGGATGGGTCTGTAGTGATGGCGCCGTAATCCACCACTGAGAACTTATTCCCCACTATATCCACTATTCCGTATCCTAATATCGCATACCCGGGGTCTATCCCTAAAATACGCATTTTTCAACCTCTTTTGCCTTTATGTACTGAAAAATTATATCATACAAACATTTGTTTGTCTACTTGCAAAGGAAAAGTCATTATGTTAAAATTTTCGTAAATTAATATATATGCAAAGGAGATTTGTGTATGCGGTATTCCAGACAAAATAAGATTTTAGACCTTATCAGCAATTATGAGATAGATACCCAAGAAAAGCTGGCGTCTATGCTGAGAGCCAATGGTTTTGAAGTTACTCAAGCCACTGTATCCAGAGACATCAAAGAACTCCAGCTGGTCAAGGTTCTTTCTTCTTCCGGAAAATACAAATATGCGGTAGGTACTCATAAGGACTTGCCTGCATCCGAAAGATTCTCAAAGATTTTCCGTGAGACCATAACGTCCTTTGTGGCTTCAGGAAACATCGTAGCGGTCAAAACTCTTTCGGGCTGCGGTCCTGCTGCCGGCGAAGCTATAGACAGTTACGGAATTCCTCATATTGTTGCCAGCGTCGCAGGAGATAACACAATATTTCTTTTGGCAGACGATCAAAAAAACGTTCCTGAAATCTTAGAAAAATTCCAGGAATTGCTCCAAGCGAGGGCAAAAAATGATTGATCATATAAGTATTAAAAATTTTGCTACTATTGAAAGCACCGAAATAGATTTTAAAGACGGACTCAATATAATCACCGGAGAAACCGGCTCCGGCAAATCTATAGTAATTGAGGCCGTCAGCCTTGCCCTGGGCAGCCGTGCTGATTCTTCCTATGTCAGAACCGGCGCTGACAAAGCTATCATTCAGCTGTCAGCTACGTCAGGCGACGAAGAACTGGTTCTAACCAGGGAAATTTCTGCTGCCGGCAAAAATTTATGCAGAATTAACGGCGAAATCGTTACCCTGTCTCAGTTGAACGCAATGGCGTCAAAATTAGCCGATGTGCACGGCCAATATGACAATCAGTCTCTCTTGAATCCCGACTATCATATAGTTCTTCTGGATTCGTACAAGCATGACCGTACCGATAAACTTAAAGAAGATACCGCAGAAAAATACACATCTTATATCAAAGCACGCAAAGAATTGGCTCATCTGCTTTCAGTTGAAAAAGAAAATGCCAGAAAACTGGATTTCTATAAATTTGAAGAAGCTGAAATAGAAAAAGCTCATCTTCTCCCCGGCGAAGACGAAAGCTTGCAAGAAAGAATTTCCCTGCTTCAAAACAGCGAAAAGATATATGAAAATATAAACAAGGCTTATCAAGTCATGTACGAGGAAACCCCTTCCGTCATGGAAGGTCTGAACATGAGCATCAAATCAATAGAAGAGATTTCTTCATGCTCCGGCAAGATTTCTGCTCTTTCAGAAGAGTTCAGCGACATCTACTACAGGCTTGAAGATATCTGCCGTCAGCTGGGCGACCTCCGCGGCTCCATCACCTTTTCTCCTGAAGAGCTGGATGAAGCCATAATGAGGATGGATTTAATAGATAACCTTAAGAAAAAGTACGGCTCTTCCATAGAAGAAATACTGGCGTATCAGGAAAAGCTGCAGAAACAGTTATCCATCGCAGAAAACATGGATGAGGAAAAACGCCGGCTTATGCTTAACCTTAAAGAGGCTAAACAGCAGCTTATCGAAAGCTGCAGCCTTCTTTCCGAGAAGAGAAAGGCTAAAGCACTGGAACTAGAAACCGCCATCCAGACAGAACTTATAGATCTGAACTTTAAAGACGCTCAAGTCAAAATCTCAGTAGAGCAGCTTTCCGAGCCTACCGAGTCAGGGATGGATAAGGTAGAAATTTTCATCACCACCAACAGAGGGGAAAGTTTGAAGCCTCTGGCTAAGATAGTGTCAGGCGGTGAAATGTCCAGAATAATGCTTGCTTTCAAAAATATCATAAGTTCTTACGACATGATACCTACTCTGATCTTTGATGAGATAGACAACGGTATAAGCGGTATAACAGCCAGTATTGTCGGCAAAAAGCTCAGGGAGATAAGCAAGAGTCATCAGATAATCTGCATCACTCACCTCCCTCAAATAGCTGCATTCGGAGATAACAATTACAAAATATACAAGGATTCCGACGACACCAGCACTTTCACCCATGTGGAGTCCCTTTCCAGCCAGCAAAAGGTCGAGGAAATCGCCAGACTGCTGGGTGGAACATCCATAACACAATCTACCATCAACACAGCTAGAGAGCTGATTGAAGGTTCAAAATGATTCGGGTAATAAAACTGCATAAAAATTTCTAAGGTGTCTCAAGCGTCTCAAGCGCCTCAAGTGTCTCAAGCGCCTCAAGTGTCTCAAGCGTCACTGACAAAAAATCAATTTTTTGAAAAGTTTTACATCAGCAGGCTCCAAACCTATGTCGAATTTTGTCGAAATCCAGCTCCGGCGGACTTTTTTTCGAAAATTTTGAAGAAAAGTCTGCAAAATAACCTGTTTTGCAGACTTTTTTCCTATTTTTCATGATTTTTTACATTTTTGCCGGATATTTAGCTCATAAAATTCCATTTTATGTAAGTTTGCTGACAAAATCATGAAAAATTTTAAATTTTGTCAGCATCAACAAATACATAATTACTATTCTCAGGCTTCAACAGTTACATATTACATACTATTCTTCATGCAGCATGGCCAAATCCCATTCTTCAATCTTCGTATGAAGCATGTGATGAGCCTGCTTGGACATAGGCTCTCCTAAATATTCCTCGTAAGTAAGTTTCACAGCTGAATTCTCATGAGAAAATCTTATATTATTAGCTTTGTCCAAATCGTACAGCATTCCGCCGCGCTTTTCAGCCATTTCGCTTCCATCTCTAAATGGTTGCCCTCCGCCTCCTACGCAGCCGCCCGGACATGCCATCACCTCGACGAAGTCATATTCCACCTCGCCTGCTCTGACAGCTTCCAACAACGCTCTGGCGTTGGCAAGGCCTGTAGCTACAGCAACCTTCAGCTTATTGCCCTTGAGATTAAAGGTCTGCTCACGCCAGCCTTTCATGCCTCTTACATTTTGGAAGGCGTCTGCTTGCGGATTTTCTCCGGATACGAGATAATACGCGGTTCTCAGCGCTGCCTCCATAACTCCGCCGGTAGTTCCGAAGATTACACCTGCTCCTGAGCCCTCTCCGAAGATGGAATCAAACGGCATGTCTACCAAATCTTCAGGTCTTATATTATCGCTTCTTATGAAGCTGTCAAGTTCCCTGGTTGTCAATACCAAATCTACGTCGCTGCCTTTACCTGAATCGTTAACCTGAGGCACTGAACGTTCATATTTTTTTGCAACACATGGCATTATGGATACTGAAAATACCTTGGTAGGATCTATGCCCAGCTTCTGAGCTATATAAGTCTTTGCCATAGCTCCAAACATCTGCTGCGGCGATTTGGCAGTGGAAAGATTTTTTACCATGTCAGGATATTGAGTTTTAACGAATCTTACCCAGCCAGGGCAGCATGAAGTAAACATAGGCCAGGAATAATCTTCCTTATGCGCCAGCCTTTCGAGGAATTCACTTCCTTCTTCCATTATAGTAAGGTCTGCTGAATAAGTGGTATCAAAGACGTAATCTATACCTATCTTTTTTAATGCGCAGACCAGCTTGCCCATGGTGCTTTCCTCATCTCTCAAGCCTATCTGCTCGCCCCAGGCGGTCCTGACAGCAGGCGCTACTTGAGCAATTATAATCTTATCAGGATCGTCTATAGCGTCATTAAGAATATCTCTGTCATCTCTGGACCTGAGGGCACCTACAGGACAATGGGTTATGCATTGACCGCATAAAGAGCAATCGCCGTCTTGAAGGTCTAGGTTGTCCACAACGCCTACTGTCGTTCTATGACCTGTTCCTTGCAGATCCCATACGCCAAGGCTCTGAACCTTTTCGCATATCTGTATGCACCTCATGCATTTTACGCACTTAGAAGCCTCTCTTATCAAAGGAAGCTCCGTGTTCCACCTGTTTCTTTCAGCTGTGTTGGGATAACGGTTCATTATTATTCCCATGTCGTTGGCTATGGTCTGCAAAGTGCAGTTGCCGCTTCTGACGCATGCCGCACAGTCTGTAGCGTGGTCTGAAAGTATCATCTCTATGTTTATGCGCCTGGTCCTCCTGAGTCTAGGGCTGTTGGTTATCACCTTCATGCCCTCTCTGACCTGGGTATTGCACGCAGTTACCAGCTTGTCCATTCCTTCTACTTCCACCAGACAAACTCTGCATGCTCCGATTTCATTTATTTCTTTCAGGAAGCAAAGATGAGGGATATATATACCTACATTTTTTGCAGCTTCCATTATGGTAGTCCCTTCAGGGACAGAAACTTTCTGGTTATTGATTATGAGCTTTACCATTTTGTATGCCTCCCTCCCCTGAAAGATCCAAATCCATGATAGTCGCAACGCATACACCTGGAAGCCTCATGCATTGCTTCTTCGTAAGTCATTCCGTATTCGATCTCATCGAAGTCGCTGCCTCTCTGCTTTGCATAACGCTCGCGCATTTCAACTCTTCCTCCAGGTATATAATCTGTGATTTCAGGTAAAGGAATATCTACGCTTACTTCTATTTCGTGATTAAATCCTAAATATGAATCTATATTAGCTGCAGCTACTTTTCCCGCAGCTACTGCGTTGATAACGGTAGATGGTCCTGTTACACAGTCTCCGCCTGCGTATGTGCCATGATTTGCATCTACAACGCTGTTCTTTCCGGCTTTTATGTTGCCTCTGAACACAGGAATTCCGTAATCTTCAAAGAAACGTATATCTGTAGCCTGTCCTATGGCAGATATGATTATCTGGCAAGGCAGTTTTTCTTCGTCCTCTGAAGAGTCTACAGGCTTAGGTCTGCCTGATTTGTCAGCCGGTCCCACTATCTGAGGCTTAACCCACAGAGCCTTTACATTGCCGGCTTTATCAGTCTCAATTCTGGAAGGAGCCTTAAGCTGGAACAGGCTGCATCCTTCTGCAATAGCGCCGTCAATTTCTTCAGGTAAGGCTGTCATATCCTCCCTGCGTCTTCTGTAAACTATGGTAACTTCACTGGCTCCTAGTCTCTTAGCTGTTCTTGCCACGTCCATAGCAACATTGCCGCCTCCGATGACTACTACCACTTTGTTTTCGAAATTCGGCATAGAATCATCTCCTATACCTCTGAGCATTTCCACAGCGGCGATAACGCCTTTTCCGTATTCACCAGGTATGCCTATTTCCTTGGCGTTATGCGAACCTATAGAAATATATGTAGCGTCATAATTATCTCTTATCTCAGCGATGGCCTCAGGTGTGGACACGTCATAGTTGAGCCTGCATTCCACTCCTGTTGAAAGTATAGCGTCAATATCCCACTGCAGCCTTTCTCTAGGAAGCCTGTAGCTTGGAATACCGTATCTAAGCATGCCGCCCAGCTGAGCTCTTTTCTCAAATATTGTTACCTTATGTCCCATTATCGATAAGAAATATGCGGCCGAAAGTCCGGACGGTCCGCCGCCGATTACAGCAATCTTCTTGCCTGTATCATCCATCTTAGGCGGAACAGGTACATCGCTGCAGTTATCTACTGCATAACGCTTAAGTCCTCTTATATTTACAGGAGCGTCGACCAGCATTCTCCTGCATCTGCCCTCGCATGGGTGCTCACATATCAATGCGCACACCGTAGGAAAAGGATTGTCCTTTCTTATCAGCCTTACAGCATCGTCATATCTGCCTGCTTTGAGCAGTGAAATATATCCAGGCACATCCACCCCTGCAGGGCACATGGCTACGCAAGGCACAGGCTGAGCCTGAGTTCTTATGCTGAGTGCGCAGGTATGATTTTTAATGTGTGATTCGAAATCTTTTCTATAGCCCTCAAGCCCTCTTAAAACCATCTTGGCTGCTTCAGAACCTATAGCGCAATCTGCAGACACGCTGATAGCTGTAGCGGTCTTTTCAAGAAGGTCTATATCTTCCATTTTCGCATCGGTATCCATATTAAGAATACGGTCTATTATCAGCTGCAGCTGGCCCAGGCCTACACGGCACGGCGTGCATTTTCCGCAGCTTTGGGAATGACAAACCCTAAGAAATGACGCTGTCAGATCTACAGGGCACTGTCCCGGCGGACTGGCTATTATTCTTCTCTCTAAATCTCTTTGCAGCCCTTCTACCGTCTTTTGAACGATATCTTGCGACTTAATAAAAAGTCTGTTCACTATTGCTGTCCTCCTCAATTTTTTTCTTAACCTTAAATTTCTTAAAATCTATTTCCATGATGAATATGCTGGCAAGCATCAACGTTGCTCCGATATATGCTTTAAAAGAAAGCACTTCGCCGGCGAAGAAATATGCCACTATAGCGGCAAACACCGGCTCAAGAGCAAAGATGACTCCTACATGAGAAGCGGTAGTATATTGCTGCGCTACAGGCTGAAGCACGAAAGCCACACCTGTGCAGAATACAGCAAGGAACAGCGCCGAACCCCATACTTCAGCAGTTTCGGGCAGCTGAGGCGTCTCAAATAGAAATGCCAGCAAAAGATTAAGAACTCCTGTAACTCCAAGCTGAAAAACTCCCAGTTGATACGGATTGACTTCTTCTTTATTTACTGCTTTTTCAGTAAAAATCAAATCTATAGCATATGCTAAAGCGCACATGACGCATAATAAATCGCCCTTAAGATTTTCTGTATTTATGGAAAAATCGTCCCCCAAAGTAAGCAAAGCGATACCTACAAAGCACATTAATACAACTATGCTCAGTTTTTTCCCGGGAGCATTTCTAAAAAGCAGCCAGCTTATTATAGGCGTAAAAATCACTGTCAAAGCACATAAAAATCCTGAATTGGAAAGAGTAGTATATTTTACTCCAAAGGTAGCTCCTATATATACCACTACCAATGCGCAGCCTAAAAAAAAGCTGTATTTTAAAGTAGTCTTGTTAACTCCTAAAAGCTTTTTCCATGAAAAGATAACTGCGATTAAAAAAGCGCCTAAAAACCTGAACGCATTGAGAGTAAACGGGTCCAACTCCGTCAAGCTTATATCCATCAAAAGATAAGACACACCCCAGCATAGCGTTACCAATAATAGAATCGCATCTGCCTTCATTTGCTTTGACATATTTTTTACATCCTTCCTATCAACAATTCAAGTGCCAGGCTCTGTTCCATTACACCGGTTTTTATATTTCTGTCAGTTTCATAAAGCTGGTTTAATATGCTTCTTAGCCTTTTGTAACTCAATTTGTCTGCAGCCGACATAGCTTTTTTAACTCTGTAGCCGTTTACTTTAAGGGTTTTTGCTATCTGCTCCCCTGTCATTCCATCATCCTTCAGTTCTTTCGCTTCATACATGAGCTCAAATTGATTGACTAGAAGTCCTATGATCGAAAAAACCTCTCCACCGCCGGTGAGAATATTATTCAGCAGTCTGAAACCCACATCCTTTTTCCCTCCTGTGATGGCATCAAGAAAACTAAAGACAAATCGATCCATATCACCATGAAGAGTTTGCTCTACAGATTCTTGGGTGATAGTATCTCCATTGCTATATGCGATAAGTTTTTTTATATCGTTTTCCAAATTATAAATTCTGTATTCACTTTCTCTGTTAAAATATCCTGTTTCATCTATGAAATATTTCAACACTTCTCTGCTTATATCCGCGCCTGCCGCTTTGAATCGTTTAGCTGCAAAGGATATGAGCTGCGCATGATCCAAGCTGGTGAAATTGTAAGACTTGCACTGCTTTTTCAGCAGTTTTACAAGAGGCAGGCTTTCTTCAGGCTTGGGACATGAAAAAATCAGTATTGTTTTATCATTGGGATTATCTATGTAATCTGACAGTTGGTTTTTTTCAAGTTCTCCAAATCCTTTACAGTTTTTCTTAAACAATGGTGAATAATTAACTGCCCAAATGATTTTTCTCTCTGAGAACGCTGAAAAAGTATTGCATGCTTCTAAAATCTTATCCAATGAACTTTCTTCTTCGTCTATCTTAACAAAGTCCATTTCTCTCATTATTTCATTTGTATATTTTTCTACGAGAGACGAACACGCCCACTCTATCAAATACTCTTCCTCTCCGTACATAAATATCACAGGAGGAAAATCCCCGCTTCGCAAATCATTATGAAAAGCTTGAAAAGCATGTTCTGTTTTTTTCTGACCGTATGCCATAAATTCAACTTTCCTTTATCATCTCATGGCACTTTATCTGATTTTTCTCAAAAGAAAAGCCCACAGCGCCATGGGTATCATTTCTTAGTACTATTATACCCTTTCGACAACATTTTTCAATAATTTTCGAATCAGGATGCCCATAATTGTTCTGCCCTACCTGAATCACTGCAAATCGCGGAGATACACTTTCAAGCAAATCTTCACTGGTACTGGTTTTACTCCCATGATGGCCTATTTTAAGAATATCTGCCTTAAGCTTATCGCTCTTTTCATAATGTGCTATCATTTTTTTCTCTCCGGCAACATCCAAATCGCCTGTGACAAGTATTTTATATCCATTTAAAT
>UQEW01000049.1 GCA_900540145.1 uncultured Eubacteriales bacterium | reverse complement strand
GCTCGCAGATGTGTATAAGAGACAGGGCTCAAAGCCTGCTTTTGTGTTTTCTGGCGGAGGACATGGGACTCGAACCCACGGGGCGTTGCCGCCTTACTTGATTTCCAATCAAGCTCCTTAGCCACTCGGTCAATCCTCCCAATATGCAATGCATGTTTATTGCACTTTAATTAATTTAACATAAACTAAGATTTTTTGCAAGATATTTTCTACAAAAGAAAACTTATAATATTAAAGTATCTAACCGAGCAGTTATTGCGCAACATTTGCGAAATACATTTGCATATTGTTAAAACTTATCATTTTCAGCCGGCTGTTCCGCTGTTGATCCGCCTTCCAGTTGCTTATCATTAGAGATATCTAATTTGAGCTTTAAGTTTTTAACCTTGTCAATGGCGTTGGATGAGACATACACTGTAAGCACTGAGCAAGCTATACGGGTCAGCGGTATATAGCTGAGAGACAGACCCAGGACGATTATATCTGTGAAGAGATAGGCGCTGGCCAACTTCCATCCGGTAACTCTTGAGATAGTCAGCGCCAGAGCATCATCTCCTCCGCCGGAACCACCTTGCCGAAGAATTATACCTGTGCCTATGCCCACAAACAAACCGCCTAATATGGCCGCCAAAGCCGGCAGCCCTGAAAGATCAGGCAGCATGTAAGGCAAGAGTTCCCAGATCTCATAAAACATCGATACACTTATGGTGGATACCATAGATATCATTATAAACTTACCGCCGAAATGTCTAAATGCCAGCGCGTAACACGTTATGTCCAAGATCGGAGTGATTACTGCCGAAGGGATTCCAAACCATCTTTCTATTAACAGCATCAAGCCTATGATACCGCCCTCTGTAATATCTACTCTCTGATGTATATTATGAACGCCGAAAGTACAAATCGCCGCACCCAGCATTATAAAAGCAACTTTTTTCCATGATAATTCTTTAGCCGTTTCTTTCGCGCAATCTATTAAATAATCTTTGATCATGATTTGCTCCTCTCTACAATGACAATGATAAACCTTGGTATAATACCAAGGTCAAGAGGAGTCTCTATAAAAATTTTTAAAAATTGCGCTAATCCTTAGCTAGGCTTTGTTCCGGTAAAAATTCATTTCCGCTCCGGAATCGTAAATCAAAATGCCGGAAGGCATCATAGCCGTTCTGCAAACCACATATAGATCTCCGGCGGCGCCCGTAACGTTGAATATTTGCACTAAATATAAGAACCAAAAATATTTTTCATTTATGTCTGCCAAAAGAAGGCCTATCACGGTTGTCCACACAACTAAAGGAGCCAATGCGATTACAATATACGGTATCTTTTTAAAATACCACCTGCTTCCGGCATATACTACTCCCTTTTTCAGTTCCATTCCAAAGCTTGGGTTTTCGCCTGTAAATATCTTTATAAATATGCCGTGAACGCCTTCATGCAGCAAAACATATACAGTCATTGCCACGATTGAAGCTGCCAGGGAAAAAAAGAATTCTCCTGCCGGCAGTTCAAAAGCACCGGATATGGGATGGAAAAACAACATAGGGATTATCATGCAGGCCACAATCACAACAGTCCATATCAGCATCATCTTCTGCGTGCCGCGGTCTTTTGTAAGGTCTATCCTCTCATAAAGGTCGAAATTTTCGGGAAGGTACTTATATGCAAAGGAAGTCCTCAAACCATTATTTCCCTTAAAAGAGTTATTTTTCTCATATGAAGTTTTTTCACCGCCGTTGCGATTCCGTTCTTTCATCATTATCCAAGTCTTTCCGTTACAGGGTGGGTTACAGGGCGGCAAGCACTGCATCCTTCATCGAATCTTTAGCGCATACGCCTTTATGAAGCACAGGTTTTTCTTTCAAATTTTTCAAGCCTGACGGTATTTTCACTGATGTGGCTTTTTCAAGGGCTTCCATGTAGTCAAAGCCGGTTACCGCATCTGAAGCTCCGGATAAGATACGAACTTTGCTTTCATCCAGCTGCAAAGCGGAAGCCACGCTTTCAGCGAATTTATATGCGCTGGCCGTAGAAGCGATAATAGCAGGGCTGTCGTCGCCTGTTTCAGCTGCATAGTCTTCATACACCTTGTATGCCACGGCAGTATGAGTATCCATCAGATAGCCTTCCTCTCTCCACATGGCGCCTATGGTTTCGAGGGTCTCATGCTGTGTGCAAAATCCTCCGTAAAACATCTTCAGTTTTGCTTTTATTTCATCAGAAACTTCATATACGCATTCCTTTTCTAACTGTCCCATCCACTGCGATACGAGATTTCCATCTCTGTCTGAGAGCAGATAGAGCAGTCTTTCCAGATTGCTGGAAACCAATATGTCCATAGAAGGCGAATTGGTCACATGAAAATCTCTGCGAGTATCGTATACGCCTGTATTCAAAAAATCCGTCAAGATTTTGTTTTCATTGGAAGCGCAAATAAGCTTTCCTATATTTATGCCCATTTGTCCCGCCATATAAGCAGCCAATATATTGCCGAAATTGCCGGTAGGCACTACGATGTTGACAGGCTGACCGTCTTCCAGTTCTCCGGACTCAACCAGCTTAACATAGCTGTAAACGTAATATGCCACCTGAGGCACCAGTCTCCCTATATTTATCGAGTTGGCAGAAGAAAGCTTAACGCCTTTTTCCTTTAGCTCTGCTGCAAAAGCTTCGTCGGAAAACAGTTTCTTCACTCCGGTCTGAGCGTCATCAAAGTTGCCTTCTATAGCGTAAACATGAGTATTTTTGCCTTGCTGCGAAACCATTTGCCGCTCCTGTACCTGGCTGACTCCGTCTTTAGGATAAAATACTATTATCTCAGTGCCGGGAACGTCGGCAAACCCCTCTAAAGCAGCTTTGCCTGTGTCACCTGATGTGGCTGTCAATATGCAAACCTTATCTGTTTCTCCTTCTTTCCTGCAAGCGGTGGTCATCAAGTAAGGCAAAATTGAAAGAGCCATGTCTTTAAAAGCTGCAGTCCTTCCGTGATAAAGTTCAAGGAACCATGCCTTGCCTGCTTTGACCATAGGAACCACCTCAGGAGCCTCAAATTTGCTGTCATACGCGTTATCAACACAGTATTTTAATTCTTCATCGGTATATTCATCAAAATAAGCTCTGATAACTTGAAAAGCTATCTGCTGATACGTCATTCCTTTCATTTCGTTCACAGTCAACGGCAGCTTAGGTATTACAGCCGGCACATAAAGTCCCTTATCTTCGGCAATTCCCCTTATTATGGCCTCTGTACTGCTTTTAAAATGTCTGCTGCCTCTCGTGCTCTCATATTTCATCGGTAGTATTCCTCCTTAAATCTTATTGATTATGTCTCAGTCATCAAATCTTTTGCTGTCAAATATTTCATCGGCAGGTCAGACGCTGTTATGCATTCCCTTGTGCCGTCCTGCCGCAAAATTCTACTTTATCAGTTTACAATAAAAGAGGTCTTCCGTAAAGGTCATTGACGAAAAAAACTGGCTGATGCCGTTTTGCCCTTGCATTGACTTTTTTTAGTAAAAAATTTATCATTGAAATAAGAAATATATAAGGAGGTCCTTAATATGGCAGAAAATATCACATATAAGCTGGCGGATTTGGGCTCTCCCCTTTTTACCAGCCGTTCTTCCCAAGTCTTTCTTCTTAAAAGCGATGACAGCAGCGACACAAAGGACGATGCCTCAAAGGGTGGCGATGCAAAAGTCGGCTCCCAGGCAGACGTCGCTGAAAAGCTTCTTAAACTTTTCAATCCCGAAGTGAGTCAAGAGATGATAGACAATGAGGAAATAAACACCAAAGAAACCTATGAAAAGGGAATTTCTGCTGTGGAATGCTACGGGCAGGCACGCGTGGAATGTCCGGACGGCACAATACGCAGCGGTCTCATAATCAAAAAGATACCTGGCCAAACCCTTATAGCCAGAGCCATGAAAAAGCCTGCTACAGTATTTTCTGCTCCGGAAACCATGGCTAGACTTCATATAGCTATGCACAATACCCATACAGATAAAATACGGAGTTATAAGGACCTGGTAAAGAGTTCTATGGAAAGCGATGTCATGTCTTTCCTGACCGACGATGAACGGATTGAAATAAAAAACAGATTGGATTCATTGCCTGACGGCGACTCTATTCTCCACTTGGACTATCACCCTGACAACATCATGTCTGATGGGAACAATACCAGCGTCATAGATTGGATGACATCTGCCAAAGGCACTCCGGCTGCCGACGTGGCTGCCACCCTCTATCTTCTCAACGAAGGAGAAATGATTCCCGGCCTCAATCCCGCAGTTGCTTCGGTTCTGGAATTTTTAAGGAAATCCATATGTAAAAAATATTTAAAAAAATACAAAGCTGCTACAGGAATGACAGATGAACAAATTGCACCTTGGCGTTTGCCGTTTCTCATAGTGCGCCTGGGAGTATGGGCCATCGACAGCGAAATTACCGACCTTCAGAGAAAGATAAGAGAGGAGCTGGCCAACTGATGAGCTTCAAAGGTATTTGCAAAAAGATACATAAACTTTCTCCCGATATAAGCGTCTCTGAGGAAAAAGGCTGCATCGTTCTCCGCGGCCATGCTTCCGATTGGAAAACCATAGTCAAAGCAGGCCATGCGGCTGTAGACAAGAAAAAATATTTAGGAGTTATCAACGACATCATCCTTGACGGTTTTGAGGAAAGATCACCTGCACCGCCTATGCGCGACAACGCTTTAGACGGGTTGAAACCGGACGTGCTTATAATCGGCGGCGGTATAACAGGGTGCAGCGCTTTAAGAGAATTGTCTCGCTGGAATCTGAACTGCATATTGGTTGAAAAAGGCTCTGATGTAGCTTCCGGCGCGTCTAAAGCCAATGGCGGAGTAGTGCATGTCGGCATCAACTTTCCTAAAGATTCCAACAAACATCATTATAACCAAATAGGCAACGCCATGTACGGCCGCTTGTCAGAAGAACTGGATGTGCCATTTGAGCAGAAAGGCCAAGTCATGTTATGCTGCCATAAGTGGGAGCGTATCATCGTATGGCTCCTTTGCAAAAACGGAAAAAGACTTGGCATACCGGGCGTTAAATACTTAAAAAGAGAGGAGCTTCGCCGGGTTGAGCCTTGCGTGCCTGATATAATAGACGGCGGCATGTATATGCCCACAGGAGGTATAACAAATCCTTATGAAATGACCATAGCGCTCGCTGAAAATGCCATAAAAAACGGAGGAAAGGTTTTCCTCAACACTCAAGTGGAATCCATGGAAGTAGAAGACGGTCAAATTATCAGCGTATCAACCAATCGAGGTGTTATCCATCCTAAAATCGTCATCAACGCAGCCGGAGTCTACGCAGACAAGATTGCTGAAATGGCCGGCGACAGGACTTTCACCATCCATCCTCGGAGAGGTACGGATATAATAACGGATAAAAAAGCCGGTTATATGGTCAAAACCAGCATGGCCAAAGCACCTTTTACAGTACTCCCTCAGGATCAGGAAAAGGTCAAAGGCATTCCTTTCGGCAAAATCAAGCTGCTCATAAAATCTCTCACCAGCAGCAGCCACACCAAAGGCGTGGGCCTCATACATTCGGTTCACGGCAATATGCTCTTTGGCCCTAACGCCGTTGAAACGCCGTATAGAGATGACACTGCTACATATCGCCAAGAGG
Source organism: uncultured Eubacteriales bacterium (assembly GCA_900540145.1). GTDB lineage: Bacteria > Bacillota > Clostridia > Peptostreptococcales > Anaerovoracaceae > Fimisoma. Next base: position 11,916 of record UQEW01000049.1, on the reverse strand, counting down.
TGGAAAACATAATAGAAATGCAGCAGAAGCTGGCGCCTGACCTGAAGGCCGGCGATGTTATAGCTTATTTTACGGGAGTTCGTGCGGCCACATATGAAGAAGACTTCGTAGTCAGAAAGGGTGTCTTTACAGAGAACATATTGGAAGCAGCCGGTATTCAATCCCCCGGCGTGACAGCCGCCCCTGCCATCGGTATCGACCTGGCCAAATGGAGCGTAGAACTGCTGAACAAGCGTGGAGTTACAGTCACAAAAGACGAAAGTTTCGACCCTGTACGCAAGGCACCGCCTAGGCTCAATCAGATGGATGATGCCCAAAGAAACGCTCTGATCAAAGAAAATCCCGATTACGGCGTAATCGTATGCCGCTGCGAAGAAATCAGCAAAGGTGAAATCCTAGACGCTCTCAATTCAGGTCTTTGTGTTCCTACCCTGGATGGTATAAAGCGTCGGCTGCGTCCCGGCATGGGAAGATGTCAAGGAGGATTTTGTTCTCCTCTCGTGATGGAAATAATTGCAGAGTTCCTGGGCTCAGATTTGTCTTCTGTCAAAAAGGATTCCCCACTTTCCCACATAAGCCTTGGATCCACTAAATCACGGAAAAACGTCAGAGGCGGTGATATAAATGAGTAAATCAAACGAGAAAGCAGCCAATATATATAAAATAGATATTGCAGTCATCGGCGGAGGCCCCGCAGGTTTGGCTGCATCTATCAAAGCGTCTTCCTGCGGCGCCGACGTTCTGCTGATTGAAAGAGAAAAGGCGCTGGGAGGCATTCTTAAACAGTGCATCCACGATGGCTTCGGCCTTATACGGTTCAAAGAAAAGCTTACCGGTCCCGAATACGCCAAACGCTTTATCGATGCGTTCAATGAAGCCCGAATAAAAGCCTTAACTGAAACTTTTGTAACAGATATCTCAATTATAGACGGAAGCAAAAGCGATGGTGCATCGTCTAAAAGCGATTTCGTTTTAAAGGCTGTAAACCGCTCCGGAGTCATAACTATAGAAGCCAAAGCATTGATATTCGCCACAGGCTGCCGCGAAAGGACCGCCAAACAAGTCTTTATTCACGGCACTAGGCCATCGGGAATCTTCACGGCTGGAACGGCCCAACACTTGATAAACCTGCAGGGACAGTTGCCGGCTAAGCGCTGCGTCATCCTGGGCAGCGGCGATATCGGCCTGATAATGGCTCGCCGCCTGACCCTTGAAGGGGCTCATGTCCTTGGCGTATATGAAGCAAAGGATAAACCTTCAGGCCTCATAAGAAATATACACCAGTGCTTGTATGATTTTAACATTCCACTTCATTTATCCATGACTGTCACAAGAGTTTTCGGCAGAGACAGGCTGGAGGCCGTAGAAATTTGCCGCGTAGATAATGACTTGGCTCCTATCTCCGGCACCGAAGAAATCATAGAATGCGATGGTTTAATACTTTCCGTAGGTTTGATCCCCGAAAACGAGTTGGCAGAAAGTCTCGGCGCTCAGCTGTCGCCGGGAGGAGGTCTTATCTGCGACGATAATATGATGACCACGTTGCCCGGCGTTTTCTGCTGCGGGAACGCATACAAGGTGTATGACCTGGTGGATTACGTCTCAGATTGCGGCGAGGTTGCCGGTATGGCAGCTGCTGATTACATAAAGGAGGTATCCGGAATATGAATCAACGTGAAATTGTCTGCATAGTCTGTCCTAACAGCTGCGTAATGCAGGTTGATACACAAACGTCTCCTATATCCGTTTCAGGAAACAAATGCTCAAAGGGCAAAGAATTTGCAGAAAAAGAGATAACCAATCCTGTTCGTATGTTATGTACTACAGTCGGTACCGTATCCAAGAGCTGCCCTGTCCTGCCTGTACGTCTTTCTGTGGAAATTCCCAAAGGCAAGCTGTTTGAAGCCATGGAAGAAATAAATAAAATAACAGTAAGCCAATCGGTGAACTGCGGCGACGTAATTTCAGAAAACATTTTAGGATTAGGGGCCGATTTGATAGCAACGGCAGATTTGAAACTATAGATGTTGTAAAATTTTTATTGTATATATCTTAGAAACAAAAAAAATATACAACATTTCTCTGAAAAATGTTGTATATTTTTGAAAAATCATAAAAAAATGCAACAATCCGCCTTTATACCACTTGTCTAAGGCCGAATTTTCATATGAATGTTGTAATATTTTTAAATTTTTAAAAATATTACAACTATATTAATAATTTTCTTTTCTTACTTCGAAGAAGCTCTGCGGATGAGCGCATACAGGGCAAACCTGAGGAGCTTTCTTGCCGATTACCAAGTGACCGCAGTTTCTGCATTCCCACATAGTCTCGTCTGCTTTCTCAAACACCTTCTGCATTTCTACGTTGTTCAGGAGAGCTCTGTATCTCTCTTCATGATGCTTTTCTATCTCAGCTACCATCGCAAACTGAGCAGCCAGCTGGTCGAATCCCTCTTCCTTAGCTTCCTTAGCAAACTGAGCATACATGTCAGTCCACTCGTAATTCTCGCCTTCTGCAGCTTTAAGCAGGTTCTGAGCAGTATCTCCCAGCTCGCCGAGAGCTTTGAACCACAGTTTTGCGTGTTCCTTTTCATTGTCAGCAGTCTTCTGGAAAATAGCTGCTATCTGCTCATATCCTTCTTTTTTCGCAACGCTGGCGAAATATGTATACTTATTTCTTGCCTGTGATTCTCCTGCGAAAGCTGTCATCAAATTGGCTTCTGTTTTTGTTCCTTTTAACTCTTTCATTTGTCTTCCCTCCATATTTTTTAATATCTTTCGTTCTATCCTTCTGCCCTGCAATCTTCACATATATAATATGCGTTTAAGCTGACGGATAAAACATCCTCACCGGTTGCTGCCTTTATTCTATCACGGATCCCATCAACTTTGATATCCAAAAGCTTTCCGCATTTTTGACATATCAAATGTTCATGTTCATCTCCTACGTGATCAAACTTATCAGGCCTGCCCGCAATGGCTATTCGATTCAGAAGTCCCTCTTCCACCAGAATGTTCAGGTTTCTGTAAACCGTTCCTAAAGCTATATTGGGCATTTCTTTCTTTGCGAGAATAAATATTTCCTCTGCGGTAAGGTGCGCATTGGAATTTTCTGCTATGGAAAGCACGAGTTTTTTCTGTTTAGTCAATGCTCCACCTTCTTTCGTTTTTAGGAATAATTCTTATTCTTAAAATTATACTACATCGAAAAATGAATTTTGTCAATGAAATTATTCATTTTTTTATCGATTTTTTATCGATTATTCAGGTTTTATTTCCACTATTTCCTCAGATGCCACCGCATCGTTTATCAGCGTTTCGCAATCCAGCTTGCTTTCCGATTCCAATATTCTTTCCAGGCGAGGTTTCGTGGTCGGATGTTTAGGAAGAAAGACGGTGCAGCAATCTTCGTAAGGCAAAATAGAAGTCTCGTAAGTGCCTATTTCCTGTGCTTTTTCCATTATATCCACCTTATCCATAGCGATTAGAGGCCTCATGACCGGCATCGCTACAGATGCGTCTGTAACTACCAGCGATTCTGCTGTCTGACTTGCTACCTGTCCCAGATTTTCACCGGTTATCAGCATCATACATCCGTTTTTTTCAGCTATCTTTTCGGATATTCTCATCATGAAGCGGCGAACCAGTATTGTCGTTTCCTCTTCAGGACAATTTTCCACGATTTTTTCCTGAATCGGCAGCAAATTGATTACATGCATTTTAAAATGACCGCAATATGAAGCCAAGATACGGGCCAAATCTTCTACCTTTTCCTGGGCTCTCGGACTCGTGTACGGGTATGAATGAAAATGCATCGCTTCTATAAGCATACCTCTCTTGGCCATCATCCATGCTGCCACAGGCGAGTCTATTCCTCCGGACAATAGCACCAAGCCTTTTCCGTTGGTGCCCAGCGGCAGCCCTCCAAATCCGGCCACCTTGCTCTCATATATATACGTTCTGTCATGGCGCACATCCACATGAAGATGCACATCAGGATTGTGGACGTCCACTTTCAAGACTTTACAGCCTATCAGCACTTTGGCGCCTATTATCCTGCCGATTTCAGGAGACTTTATCGGGAAATTTTTATCTGCACGTTTAGCTTCAACTTTGAAGCTCTTCACCCCTCGCTTCTCTATCAACTCCATCATATAATCTACCGCTGCGCGGCCTATGGCTTCAATCTCCGATTCCGACTCGACAGCTTTACTTATGGAGGCTACTCCAAACACTTTAGCTGCTGACTTAATTATCTGCTCTATATCGAGAGTCTTATCCGCCCTTATGAAAATCAGACCTTCATGACGTTTTACATCTACTCCTTTGAAAGCTTTCAGCGCTCCTCGTATCCTATCTACCAACATTCTCTCAAAATAAGGCTTGTTCATGCCTTTAAGAGCCACTTCTCCGCACCTTACGATGAGTATGTTCTGTTCGTTCATAGTAAACTCCTTTTCCATAAAAAACGTTCTTATCTAAAGCTTCCCAGCCTTCTGAAGCGGTTAACAGCTGCTTTAACCTTATCTGCTGTGTATTCCATCTCTTTTTCGGTATTAAACTCACTGAAGCTGAATCTTATAGTCCCCTCTATCTCCTTCGGAGAAAGACCCATGGCGGAAAGCACATGACTTTGTCCTTTTTTGTTAGACGAGCAAGCTGAACCTGTTGACACAAAGATGTTGTCTTGCTCCAGTGTGTGCAGCAGCACCTCTCCTCTCGTTCCCAGAAATGAAACGCTCAAAACCGACGGGCAGCCGCTTTCATCATCAGGACTGTTTATCAATATATCAGGTATCTCTGCCTCAAAAGCGTCAAGCAAAGTCTTTCTCGCTTTTCTCATGTTCTCGATTCGTTTGTCAAAGGCTGCAGCGGCCATTGCAATAGCCCTGCCGAATCCAGCGATTCCGGCTGTATTTTCTGTACCGGAACGCAAGCCTCTCTCTTGCCCTCCGCCCAGCATTATAGGCGCCGGCTTTATTCCCTTTCTCACATATAATCCCCCGACGCCTTTAGGACCATGTATCTTATGGGAGCTGACAGACATCATATCTACGGTTTTCATGTTGCCTGTTACAGATAACGGTATCTTTCCTAAAGCTTGTACAGCATCTGTGTGCATCAAAATTTCAGTTCCATGATCTTTGTTAAATTGGTCTTTTAGCCTGCCGATTTCTTCTATAGGCATAACAGTACCGATTTCATTATTGACCGCCATTACGGAAATCAATATAACGTCCTCTGTTAAAGCTGCTTTCAATTGCTCCATATTTAAACGGCATTTTCTGTCTACTCCGATATATTCCACTTCGAAGCTCATAGATTCAAGCTCTTTAGCTGGCTCAAGGACTGCCGGATGCTCTACCGCTGTAGTTATGACTTTTTTACCTCTTTTCCTCCTGCTCTTACACGTACCCATCAAAGCCACATTATCCGATTCTGTTCCACAGGAAGTAAAAAAAACCTCCTCCTGCTCTGCTCCAATGGTCTCTGCGAAATTCTTTCTCGCTTCTTTTACATACCTTTCCGCATCGATTCCCAAAGTATGAAGAGAAGACGGATTGCCGTAATGGTCTCTCTGCACATCAGCCATAAGGTCTATAACCTCATCATAACACCTGGTAGTCGCGCTGTTATCTAAATAAATATACATATTATCTCCCCGTAAACACATTCATCCATTTTTTGCTCAATACTCTGTATATACATACAATAGACTTGGTCACTTCTGCCAGCATCACCACTGCTATGGACAAATAAAGCGGTAATCCCAGTATATTGACAGCAATCAATGCCAATCCTATCTGACAGCAAAAGTTAAACAGAAATTCCATCTTAAGGCACCATACCGTGTCTCCTCCTGCCCTTATTATACCGCACACTAACACATATACCAACATCTTCGGAAGTTGTGCCGCTGCAAATACCAACAGAGACTTTATCAACATATCGGTGGTCTCCGGCTCAAATCCATATATCCCCGCAATAGGCCATATGGCTATGATTAGCAGCGTCATGGTAAATATATTGAAAACAAAGGTGAGCTTCATCATCTTAATTGAATATTTATATGCCAAGTCTTTCTCGCCTCTTCCCAGCGTCTTTCCTATTATGACGGAAGAAGCGTTACTCATTCCTGCATATAAAGTCTGAAATACTTCTGTCACCGTATTGGCAATCTGTACAATAGCAAGAGCGGCTGCGCTTATCTGACCGTAAATAGCAAATACTATAGCATTAGATATGGCCCAAAGTCCTTCATTGCATATTACAGGTGTAGCAGTCTTCATTACTTTGACAAACATCTCTTTTTCTATATGTATCATCTCTGAAATCTTGGCTTTCAAAGGATGCTCTTTAGAAAAGATATAAATATATGAAAGCATCGCGCAGCTTTCACATACTCTGGCTATCAACGTCGCAATGGCAGCGCCTCTCACGCCAAGCTCAGGGAAGCCAAACTTGCCGTATATTAAACAATAATTAAGGCAAACGTTCACCAATACAGCTGACATGCTTATTATCGTCGGAACTTTTAATATGGCCACCGACCTGGAGTTGTAAGTTATGACAAAAGAAATGCCGCTGAATATATATGATATACATGCTATATGGAGATATTGGACTCCCAAATCTATAACCTCAGGTTCATCTGTAAAAAGTCCCACCAGCTGAGGTCCAAAAAAGACGGCAATAATTATAGTAGGTATGGTAAGAACAAAACACATGATATAGTCTATTCCCATTACCTTCCTAAAGGAAACCAAGTCTTTTATTCCCCAGTATTGAACAGCATGCACTGCTGCACCGCTGAATACTCCAAATATGGCTACGCTATATATGAAATATATCTGATTAGCTGCACCTACTCCTGCTAAAGCATTTTCTGAAATCTTGCCGACCATAATGGTATCCACAAGATTTAGGCCTACAGCGACAAGCTGCTGAAGCATTACGGGCACGGTAATAGACAACATCTGCGAGTAAAAGTATCTGTTATCTTGTTTGTCCAACGTATTTGCCATTAATTTGTTTCCCACCTGATATGCCTCCTAATAAAAAAGTTAAAAAAGGACTCCTTTGAAAGGAGTCCCCTTGCAATTCTTTTATTTTGCGTAATCCACCGCTCTGGTTTCTCTAACTACATTGACTTTTATCTGGCCGGGATATTCCAGTTCAGATTCAATTTTCTTAGAGATTTCTCTTGCCAGGAAAACGATCTCTTCATCGTTCACATCGTCAGGCTTGGCGATAATTCTTATCTCTCTGCCTGCCTGGATAGCGAAGGATTTTTCTACTCCCGGAGTTGTGTTTGCAATTTCTTCGAGTTTTTCCAGTCGCTTGATATACGCGTCTAATGTTTCTCTTCTGGCTCCAGGTCTAGCTGCCGAAAGAGCATCAGCAGCAGCTATCAGTACTGCCTCCATGCTCTTAGGTTCGTAATCACCATGATGAGCAGCCATTCCGTTGATAACAGCCTCTGATTCTTTATATCTTCTAAGTACATCTATACCTATGTCTACATGAGTTCCTTCAACTTCATGATCCAGCGCTTTGCCTATGTCATGGAGAAGTCCGGCTCTCTTGGCCAATTTGATGTCAAGACCCAACTCTCCGGCCATAAGTCCTGCCAGATGAGCCACTTCTATTGAATGCTTCAAAACATTTTGGCCATATGATGTTCTGTATTTCAGTCTTCCCAGAAGCTTTACAAGTTCCGGGTGAAGATTGTGAATGCCCACTTCGAAAGTGGCTTGTTCACCTTCTTCTTTTATTATTGCGTTAACTTCCCTCTCAGCTTTCTCGACCATCTCTTCAATTCTGGCCGGGTGGATTCTGCCGTCAACTATAAGCTTTTCCAGGGCGATTCTGGCGATCTCACGTCTTACCGGGTCAAAGCCTGACAAGATAACTGCTTCCGGAGTATCATCTATTATAAGATCAACGCCTGTAAGAGTCTCTATAGCCCTTATGTTTCTGCCTTCGCGACCTATGATTCTACCCTTCATTTCATCATTAGGTAGCTCTACTACAGACACTGTGGTTTCTGCCACATGATCAGCCGCACACCTTTGTATGGCTCCTGTTATGATATTTTTAGCCTTCTTGTCCGCTTCTTCCTTAGCCTTGGATTCGATATCCTTGATCATCAATGAAGCATCGTGGCGTACTTCTTTTTCAATGTTTGAAAGCAAAATCGCTTTAGCTTCGTCGATGGTGTAGCCGGAAATTCTCTCCAGTTCTTCCAGCTGTTTTGAGATTACTTTGTCCAGCTCTTTTTGTTTGTTTACAATAGCTTGTTCTTTTTGTGTAATGCTTTCTTCTTTTTTCTCGATATTCTCGAGCTTTCTATCCATAGACTCTTCTTTTTGAATGAGCCTACGTTCAGAACGTTGTATTTCTGCTCTTCTTTCACGGGCGTCTCTTTCGGCTTCATTTCTCAATCTGTGAGCTTCTTCCTTAGCCTCAAGAATAGCCTCTTTCTTCATCGTTTCGGACTTATTCTCAGCGTCAAGTATTAAGTTTTTTGCTTTTTGTTCCGCACTTCCTATAGCTTTTTCGCCGACATTTTTTCTGTAAATATATCCGATCAACGCTCCTGCCAGCAAGCAGACAGCAGCAATAATAAGTTTTACAACGATTGGAGCCATTACACCACCTCCTTCTTATTCAATTTTCATATATGTTTAAGTCTTTATACACTCATACAGATTTATTATATCTCAAAAATTTCAGGTTGTAAATAATGATTTCCACGGTCTCCTTGATATCTTCATAAATTGCGGTTATAATACAATATTAGGAAAAGGAGATATTTTTATGAAAACTTTCTTTGAGCCGCTTAAGGCGGCGGATAAGTTCATATTGATAATAATAGCCCTCTTGGGCTGCCTCAGCCTTGTCATGCTCGAAAGCACAGTATATGACAATGGTTTCGTTCTGGACAGAGTTGTAATAGTACAGGCTGTATCATACATACTGGGTTTTATTTTGCTTATAACCGTTTTGCATTTTGAATATACCGTTTTTCAAGGGCTGGAAAAGCTTTTGTATATAGGTTCAATCCTGCTTCTTTTATCTGTATATATACCTGGCCTGGGTCAAGAAAACTATGGTTCCAGAGCATGGCTTAATTTAGGCGTAACAACAGTACAGCCGTCTGAGTTTGTAAAAATACTCTTTATACTTTTGATGGCAAATTATCTTTCAAAGCACAGAGAAGATTTGAAAAAGTTCAGAGGTGTAATGCTTGCCGGAATATACGCCATGCCTATAATTGCTATAGTTCTAAAGGAGGATTTGGGAAGCGCTCTGGTGTACATGGCCATATGGGCATTTATGGTGTTTTTTGCCGGCATAGATTATAAGATTCTGATCAAATCCATAGTAGCGGTAATCGCTCTCATACCTATAGTCTACAACTTTCTTGACGGTTACCAAAAAGACCGTATAGAAGCCTTCCTTCATCCTGATAATCTGGATCTGCCGGGCAACTATCAGGTGTGGCAATCTAAAGTAGCTATAGGTTCCGGTGGTTTTTGGGGCAAAGGCCTCTTTCAGGGTACACAGAAGAGTCTGGATTTCATACCTGTACAGCAATCCGACTTTATTTTTTCGGTAGTAGTTGAAGAATTGGGATTCTTAGGCGGCGCTGTAGTTATACTTTTGTACGGCGGCCTTTTGTTTAGATTTACAACTATAATACGCAACGCCATAGACCTCTACGGAGCCCTTATAGTCGTCGGCTTTACTGCTATGTTCTTGTTCCAAATCTTCGAAAATATCGCTATGACTATGGGTCTTATGCCCGTCACAGGCATAACGCTGCCTTTCCTTTCGGGTGGCGGTACATCTGTAATCGCCAGCATGATTTCTGTCGGGGTAATACTGAACGTGGGAATAAACAGCAAGGCTATAAGGTTTTAAAATATTTTTATAATATCCTGAATATCATTAGAGGAAAACATCATGAAGAGGGATATAAGCTATAAAAATTTGATATTGGGCTCCGCTGTATATATTTTGTGCGGGCTGATAATAAAATATCTTGTCGGTGTATGGGGTGTTTTATCTGAACGGGCGATTGCTGAAGGAAAAATAGATCCTCCGCTATTATTCGGTGATAACTTTTTACTTTATTTATTTCTTATATGCGGCGGTTATACGTTTACTTTCTATGCAATTTTTTTCTATATAATCAGAAAAAGGAATTTTTTTAAGAACAGAACCTTTATCATTTCTTTCTTAGCAATTTTTATTAACTATTTTGTAGGTTATGCTATAGCTGTTGATGACAACATAATTCCTTACATTAATTATTTCCCAACCATAGATGGCGACATAGACGTTGTAATAAGAGTTACATTTTTTAATTATATCGTTTTACTTGTTATTTTAGGTGCTATTTACTGGTTTTCAACAAAAGTCAAAGGAGAATGCCATGAAAAATGATATAAGCTATAAAAATTTGATATTAGGCTCTGCTGTATATATCTTGTGCGGGCTGATAATAGAGTATCTTATCTGTGTATTTAATATTTTGTCAAATCAGGAAGTTGCGATAAAAAATATTGACCCGCGTTTAACCGATGCGTCGGATGTTGTATTTATTTTGTCTTTATTTATTAATTTTGGCGTTTTCACCTGTATATTCTGGTCCATTTTTCTGATTTTAAACCGAAAACGTAAATTTCGATCACGCCGAACTTTTGCAATTTCTTTTGTTGCTATCTTTATAAATTTTTACGTAAGCTATGCCATTGCTGTTGATGATAATTTCATACCGTACCTTATCGATTCTCGTTTAGAATTTGAATTGATATATCAATGTACTCTTATAAATTATGCTGCTTTTTTGATCGCAATGGCTGTTGCTTGTCTATATGTTTCAATAGAGAAGGAGCAAGAACCTAAGTGATTCTTGCTCCCATTCAGACATATATCACAGCGAACTCGCCAATCTCCAAAGGATATAGTTGGATAGCGCTCTGCAACCCGCTTTTTTCTCATCAAAAGTCGCTTCGCCATCCAAAGCGCCCATTCCAGGATTCAGATATTTTCTCCATACAGAATTATACATATCTGTAAAATCAATTCCATCATCTTTTTCATACTGCGAATATCTTCTTCTGGTAGTCACATTATTGTAATAATTCAACATGCTCTGTGATAAGATGTGTGTCTCATTTTCGCTGCCATCTATAAGTTCTGCAATAGCAATGCAATCTGCGTCGTCACACAGATCAGTGTAATTACAACGGCAATTATCTGATCCTATCAGAGCATTTGCTTTTTGTTGTAAATTTAGAGCCGGATTCTCCTCCATAGCTATATGCAAATCTTCTATGCCAGTTGCCAGGTCTCCACCCCATGAAGCCCAGTAGTCTGGTGCAAGAGAAAATGCAGTATATGCTAGGGTGGACAAAGCTAAATGCGCCGGATCGTTCTTTCCACCGATATTATCTGTAACTGCAACATCTGAAGCAATATATTTAGCTAAAGCTGAATTTAAAGACGGATATTCAGATTCCATAAATTGTTTGAAAACTGTGTCCGGATTTTGTACCGCAGCCGCAAAATCATAGCCTTCTAAATATCTCAAAGCAAGATAGTTTAATGCTCCTATCGCCGTATTCTGAGGTATATATTGATCATTTGTAGTAAAATTAAAAAACATTGTTTTAAAATCTGCATACGCATTTTCAACTTCCTCAATCAGTTCAATAACATCAAATATCGTTCCCACAACATTTGTCGTCATATCCGGTTCTTCAGGCGGTGGTTTAGGTTGTAGACAAGCCCCATTCGTCAGTATGCCTAAAGCATACGTGATTATTTGATGCGGTGTGTGCAATGAGCTGCTGACAAAAAATCAAATTTTTTTAAATTTTTACATCAAAAGGCTTTAAACTCG
>UQEW01000048.1 GCA_900540145.1 uncultured Eubacteriales bacterium | reverse complement strand
TTATTCATCTGCCTGCGGCCTTGCAGATAACAGCTCATTCTGTCAATTATATGCGGGCGCACGTCAAACCCCTTCTCCAACGCTTTTTGCAATCCACAGCTTATTATGATTCCTATTTCGACAAAAAATATTTCCAGTACATCCTCTCTGCCGACAACGCCACTTCGGCTAAGTTTCTCACTGAGTCTGAGAAGTTTTTCGGCCAATTCGCCCTTCATTTTATCCAGCAGCTCAGGATCGACATTTTTTTCGAGAATGGCCGGACGCATCGGCTCCAGCTTAAGATATACTGAATTTTCATAAAGTACCTGTTCAAGCTCAGAAAGTACTAGTGTCTCGATACCTCCAGCAGTCAGGGCTTGTTCTTTTTCAGCCATATTCTCCAGGCATTCTATTCGTTTCGAAAACTCACGCCACAGGAGGCATAGAAAAAGCGTTTCTTTGGTCTTAAAATACGTGAATATCAGACCGCTTGAAACTCCGGCTTCGCGAGCGATATCTGACATTTTCAGCGACATATAATCTGTCGTCTTAAGAAGTTTTTCCGCGGCATCGAGTATCTGACCGGCTCTGGCATCCTTGGCTTGCTGTGTCATAGCTCGTTTCATGTCGGCAAAGCCTCCTTCCTGCTCAAATGATTCAGAGTCAATTATAATTGAGCATTGTCTATTTAGCAATAGTTTTTATATGCTTTTTTAGTGAAGATTTTCAGCTGGAATTACTTTAATTTTACAAAAAACAATTGATATGAAATTTTGGGCGTATTATAATAATTTTATAGAAATACCCCCCCTCATATATATCGAGGGCGGGCTATGATTTTTTATAGAAAGGATGAGATTTTATGAGCAAATCTAAAAGCAGACTCTCTGTTCTGCTCGTCATCATCATGCTGATTGCCATGTTTCCGGCGACAACCTTCGCGGCAACAGGCGTTTCCAGTGTTCCGACGGGCAGCGCAGAATATTTCTTTGCCAATGGAACGCCTGTAACAATTACCGACGATAAACCTGAAGGCGCGACCGAAGTAGAAATTGCGGGCTTTACAGCAACCGGCAACGACGCTTATATCTCGTGGGACAATGCAAGCGGAGGAGTCAGCTGTATCGGCGTCGATGAATCGACAAGAGTCTACGGCGGCAGCGACGGAAGAAACGAAGTTGTTACTGTTGAAAACACCAGTATCACCATGACCGGCGGTACAGTAAGCTGTTTGTTTGGCGGCAACCTGGGAATGCAAGACAACGATCCTTCACATACCTCTATTGTAACCGGCAACACTAATATCGCAGTAAGCGGACAAACTGCCATGGTTACCCTTCTGCTCCATGGCGGTGGTCAATTCAACAGTGCCGTCAACGGCACGGCGTTCATCGATGTTGCTAACGCCAACCTTACTTATGCCAATGCCGATGATACTCTTAATGGCTGCTACATCAACGGTGGCACCAACGGCAATGGTAAAGAAGGTATCAGAGACATTGATGACAGCACCATCATCAGCAATGCTCATGTGGCAAATGCCATAATTAACATTACTGAAAGCAAAGCTTATCTGGTTGGTGGTGGTGGATCCGGCTCCACATCTACTGGCAATGCTAAAGTCGACATCACCAATAGTGAGGTAGAGGCTGTATATCTTACTGGTATTAATGGAGAGATAGACTATGTAAGCATGAACATTGCTGGCTCCCAGATAGGTAATATTGCTGCCTCTAACCGTGGTTTTGTTAAAAATGCCGATGTCAGCATCGAAAATTCAAGCATTGGTACTCTCAACACCGGTGCTGATACCGGCTGTTTCACTTCCGACTCCGGCAGCAATGATGCCACAGGAGTTACCGGTCAGGTAAACTGGTATCTCGATGCTGAGTCTACAGTAGCTGAGGCCAACATCACTCCTTATATCAGGAATGACAACGGTACCTATACCGCTCAAGTAAGCAACACCTATATTTCAAAAACAGGAACGCCTCTTGAACTGAAGCTTGGAAGCTTTGAATTTAACAGTAACAAGGATGCAACTGGCGCCACTACTGTCAGCCAATTCACCCTTCCTAAAAACAGCCATTTCAGTTTCGACGGTATAGCTTTAACCGTCCCGAGCGGCGTTAAGCTTGCTGTTGAAGGAAATCTCAGCGTAGGCTCGACCTCTTCACTTTTTGTGGCCCAAGGCACACTTGACGCTGCTGAGGATTCTGTATATGTATATGACGGAGCCAAGGTAGAGGGTGTTTCTCAGGAGCAGATGGTTAAGTATTATAACTTTAATATTACAGCCGGCATTGGCGGTAAGATTGATCCTCCATATGAGCAACTGAGCGTTCGTGAAGGTGGTACGCTTAAACTTACAATAACTCCTGACCAGGGTTATATAATCGCAGATGTGACTGTAAACGGCGTCAGCCAGGGAGCAGTAAGTGAACTCACCTTAGAAAATATCAGTGAATCAGCTGATATTGTGGCGTCCTTCAAAGCTGAATCTGCTTCTGTAACTGAGCCAGATGATCTTGAGGACAATCCGACAGACAATCCAAAAGATGAGCCATCAGATAAGCCAATAGAGTCGGATGTTTCTAAGACAGGTGACAGCAGCAACATAGCTCTGTGGGCCGCGCTGGTTTTAATCAGCGCCTATGCTCTGAACAGATTAAGAGCTTATGCTAGAAAATAAAACAAGACACTAAGCGCTAAAAAAGAGCTGCTCTGAGATAATCTTGAGACTAATATCTCCCATCTCGGACAGCTCTTTTGTATTTCTTTTTATTTGATATATGTCTTTTCTACGTAAGGGCTTGTGGCTGCCTTAAGCATACCTCCATAACCCAGAGTAAATCTCACAACGTCTCCGACCCTATAGTCTTTGTCGGATTTTGTCACATCCAGAATGATATGGTCAGAACTTCCTCCGAGGATATCTATCTTTTCATCCAAAGGAGTCATACTGTCCAGCTCCGTATCCTGCTTCCCGACAGCGATGATCGCTCTCTTTATTATGCCTCTATCTTCATAATAAGGTTTATGGCCGAATGCATCTACCCCTACTTCTCCGATAGGCAGTGATGGTTTCTCTTTGAGCTCTACAATCTGAGCTTCCAGCACCAAGGCATCTCCCGTTGTTCCCGGAAGCTTAGTCTCATAAGCCGTATCGTTGCCCAGCAAAAAGGCTTCGCCCAACCTGAGATTATTGATTCCCTGCGGAAGCTGATGTTTTTCTATCAGATAAATGGAGCTGGAGTTGCCGCCTGATACCATTTGCAGCTTTATGTCGAACTTTTCTTCTATCTTTTCACCCAACTCCGTAAGCTGAGATAAGTTGTCGTTTTTAGGGATTATTGCCCCATAGCAAGTCAAATTTACTCCGATGCCATAAAGCCGAATATTGCTCATGGCCAAAATTTGTTCAACCGTTGAAAATATTTCATCCTCATTCCTAAAGAAAATACCTTCTCTCAAGTCTCCTAAATCGATCATCAAAAGTACATTATGAATAACTCCTGTCTTTCCTGCTTCTTCGTTCAGAAGCCTTATGGTAGAAAGTTCAGAATTAAAGCTTAGATCTACATATTTCACCACTTCGGAAACTTCATCATGCATAGGAATTCTCAAAAGCACGGTTTTCTTTCCGTTTTTCCTTACTTCCTCTGCATAGCTCTTGATATTCTTTACCCTTGAGTCAGCGACAAAGTCCACCGACGGATGCTGTGCCACCATTTGAACCATTTCTTTATCGGCGCATAAGCCTTTTGTTACTATCATCAGGCTGCAATTGCCTTCTTCCTTAGTTATATGTGCTACAGCGTCAAGGTTGCTTCTCAGCTTGTTTATGTCTATTACCAGTCTCGGATACATTTTTTCCTCCTTAAAATCTCTATTTTCTGCCATAAGGACAGTGTCTGCGTGTACAGGTAGCGCAGTCTCCGTCGCATCCGGCTTTTTTCTTTTTCTCTTCCCGCTCCTTTTCATCGTCACTTTCTTTATTAACGATGAGGTCTGCGCCTTTCTTGATGGTCCTGTCGCTCATGAGCGCTTCCCTTTTGGCCGCTTCAACTTCTTCATGAGTGGCTCCGCCTATCTTCTCAGGATTTTTATATTCGCTCATATCATAGCCCATCTTTTCCATTTCCTCAATGTGGCGTGCCTGTTCTTCTTCTTTTGCCTTTCTGGCGGCCTGCATCCTCTGCAACTCTTCGACAAACTGAGCCTTGCCTGCCGAAAATTCTTGCTCTTTCAATTCTACTTCCAAACTCTTTCCTAACAGCTTGATTGCTCCTTGGCGGTGAGTTTTAGAAAGCACTCCGAGGGAAGCCATGATGTAATCGTTATCTACGAGGATTTTTACTGCTTCGCTTGGATAAAGTTTCATTCCTGTTTGGTTATCTTTAGGAATCATTTCCATTATATCCACTCTGTGAGGCAGTCTTGTCAAAGCTCCTCCCGTGCCCACGATATATTTAACCTGGGTCAGGTCTTTTCCCTCCGCAAGGGTCTGACGGCCTGAAGGGCCATAGACGTATCTTATCTGGCCTGCATGTCTTTCGACAGCTCTGAGAGTAGCTTCTTGGGTAAGCCTTTCAACCAGCTTGAATTCATCATCATTCTTAGGTATCGCAACGTAGCTTTCCAGGGTTTTATCCAGATCGATATGAAGCTTGTTCTCGCATTCTTCTCTCAGCTTCGCTTCTCCTATGGATTCGATTACTTTCATTCTGTTGACGTATACGCCTAAATCACCCTCTACAGTTCTTTTGGCCTTTGGCTCCGGTGCCGTAAGTATTCTGGAAACTGCGTCGGAATCCTCTGCTACAGCGTGTACATCTGTCGTAGCTCCGCCCACGTCTATAACCATTACGTCGCCTATACAGTCGTACAAGAGCTTGGTACACTCCATTACTGCGCCGGGAGTTGGTATTATCGGGCCGTTTACCATATCTCTCACATGTTCCATACCCGGCGCGTGGGTGATGTGGTCCTCAAAGGCTTCCTGAATAACTTTGCGGCATGGCTCCACGTTGAGCGTATCGATTTTAGGATATACGTTATCTACTATATATAAGTGCTGGCCGCTTTCCTCGTCGAAGATCAGCTTCATTTCTTCTTGATTTTCTATATTTCCGGCATAAACCACAGGTGTTTTCAGACCCAGACTTCTAATCATCTCAGCGTTATAAATAGCCGTATCTCTCTCGCCGTAATCTACGCCGCCGGCGATAAGGATAAGGTTCGGCTGTATTTCTTTTATTCGGGCCAAGTCAGTTCTTCTGAGTCTGCCTACGGTAATGTCATGGATTATGCCTCCTGCTCCCAGGGCCGCCTCTTTTGCGGCTTTTGCGGTCATATCATATACAAGGCCGTGAACTGTCATCTTAAGGCCCCCTGCGGCAGATGAAGTAGCAAGCATCTGATCGTACTCAAGTTTTTCTATTCCCATCTTTTTACATAAGTCGTCGATAGCGCCCTGCAGACCTATTCTGACATCCCCGTCTAAAACCGATGTAGGAGCCTGGCCTTGAGCCCAGAAAACCGGATTGTCGCTGTCCAAATTTATAAAGGCGTTTACCACGGTTGTGGTCGAGCCTATTTCCGCTACTAAAACATCTACTTTCATACGTATTTTTCCTTTCTCTTTTGATTCGCTTCCTAACGTTGCCGTTATTCTAATGCTGCCGTTATTCTATAAATATCGCGCATAAAGCTTTGCGCGCAGTCTTCTAATTTCTTCTAAAATATTCGTCTTTTAGCATTGAGAAAATTATCTGATCCAGATATCCCCGCTCTGATTTGTAATTTTGCCTAAGCACGCCGTCTCTATGCATGCCGAGGCTCTCATACAAATGTATTCCCACAAGGTTATCCGGATATGCGTCCAGTCAAAATCTATTGATATTCAGCTCTTCAAAGGCGAATTTAAACAAGGCTTCCATCGCTTCCCGCCCGTACCCTTGATTCTTCCCGGAGACGGCGATTCGCCTAAGCTCGAATATCTCCGATTTGGTGCTCTTGGCGGGTACCTACCCACAAATAGTCTCTGTTGTCTTTGTGCTCTTCCAAGGCAATGATCTGATCAATATCATCGGTGGCGGCTTCCCGAAGCCGCATTCTTTTTGTTTCTAGCATGTTTTTACCTTATTGAGGATTTCAATTTATTGATGATTTCGCTTTCTATGACTGACAAATCCAAAAAGCCGTTTTCGTCGTCATAGGTAATGATGAGGTTTTTCCAGGGTGTAATGCCGGCTTCGACATATATCTGCATTTTTCGCCAGTGATGATTCATATAACGACTGTTCCCGGTAAGCCCACAATGCTCCCAGTACACTATGCTTCCGTCGCAGCGGCGGATGGTAAAATCCGGAGCGTAGTCTACGCCGTCTATTTGGAGAATCTGTTCGTAACGAAACGGCAGCCCATGCTCGTACAGTTTTTCAGCTATGAGCATTTCAGATTTTGACCTGACCTTGAGACCGTGGGATGTAGTGTGATTTTTCTGTTGGGGCATGTATGTGCTGCGATGGTATTGCTGTGAGCTCCAATCGTCTTGGTCGCGTTTGGCCATATCGTATTTTCGGTAACGCTCATGTAATCTCGACAGAACATTCTCGTATGACGGTTCCTCGTATGCCTGAATAAATACCTCTAATGCCCTTATATCTTTTTCCAACATACTTATTTCTGCCTTTAGATATGCTTTTCGAGCCAAAGCATTTATCATTGCGGTATCTCTTGTTATTATTTTTCGTACCCGCTTATTCTTTTGGTTATACACTTGAAAAAAGGTATATTTGTTTCCTCTTTTTACACGTACTATGCTGCCCTGAGGGCTTTCCTCAAAGTTTATGTTGGCGTTTTTTAGTTGCGTTTGCAAATCCGCCAACATTTTCTCAAAAAATGCCTTTGATTGTACCATTTTCACACCTCTTGTTGGCTTTTTTTCTTTTGCCTAATAAAACAGGTAACGGTTTTTCAGAAAAGTGTTACCTAAAATTAAATCATCAGATAAAATAGCCAACAGACGGGTATTTTTGAGAGCTAAATGACTTACTTTTTTAGAAAATGTTGGCTTTTTGCCTTTCTTACGAACAATCATACAACATTTTCCATTATTTTACAACCATTATTTTCCACAAAGGAGCAAATGCCATGAAGCTCATCAAAGCGCGTCCGCGCCGCCTAAGAAAAGACGGGCTGGGCTTATACGGCCCAGCCCATTTGGCAATTCGTATATGCTGCAAATCCGCATGCCCATCAGGCTCTGCAAACGCAGTTTACTTTCTTTCGCCTCTTCTTCTCTGTCTTTCTTCAGCCAGGAAGGTTGCAACGTCGATACCGTGAGAATCTCTGCCGAATCCCATGTCGATACCGGTCTTAACAGCTTCTTCAGGAATTACCTGAGTACCGCCGGCACAGATTATAACTTTATCTCTGATACCCTTTTCAACGCAGAGGTCGTTGATACGCTTCATGTTCTTGTAGTGAACGTTGTCGTGGGAAATGATTGTGGACGCCAGGATAGCTTCAGCGTTTTCCTCTATGCAAGCATCAACCATCTTTTCAACAGGTACGGAAGTTCCAAGGTAGATACATTCAATACCCCACTTTTCTATTCCTCCGTGCTTAATGTTGATGATCTCACGCATACCTACGGAGTGTTCGTCTTCGCCGACAGTTCCGCATACTACCTTCATATGACGTCCTTCGCCTTCGAATTCATCATACAGTTCCTGGTCAGACATGTGATGAGGTTCAGGCGGAATTTCCAGAGTAGTTAGATCGATATCAAAGTCAACTCTGCCCTTGAGCTCGATTCTGGTGCCCTCAGCGTCCTGCATTACTTCTGCAGAAATAACTTCAGGATCTACCAGACCGAGTTTCTTGCCCAGTTCAACAGCTGCAGCTTCAGCAACTCTTCTGTTTACCGGGAGCATCATAGTCAGCATGATGACTCTGTCGCCACACCACTCAACTTCCGGAGTGATGACATCGCCTGTTCTGTATTTAGCAACTTTTTCAAGTCTTACGTTTACATTGTCAATTTCGTCCAGCTCGTCGATATAAACGATCTTGCTTCTGTCTTCGAAAGTACATCCGCCGATGAGGGCTGACGGGTTTTCAGGGTCGCCGCCGTACTGCTCAACATTGTTGTATCCGTAGTGAGCTGTTACAGGAGCCATGTAGTCTTCATCTCTTTCAAAGATAAATCCATATCCTACGCCGCCTTCGATCTTACGAGCGATACCGTCTCCGTTTCTCTCAGGATATTTAGCTGAGTCAACGAAGAATCCGTCTTGTACTGCCTGGAAGTATCCGCCGTTTTCAACGATTTCTTCCATAAACAAGCATGCTCTTTCTTTAAGCTCTCTAGCCATGTCTCTCAGCGGACCGTCTTTTTTCAGCTCAACCATTTCCATCAGACCGTCAAGACCGATAAGAGTCTGCTTTGCTGTGTCGCAGGCTTCGATGTTGTAGATGTGCCAAGGAACGTTTCTTCCTTCGTCAGGAGTGATGGTTGATTGAATGTCAGCTCTTGTGAGCTTGGAGATGAGCATGTTCAGTACGTGAGTTACAGTGGCCTCTCTGGTGGAGGACTGAATGTACTTGGTGTTCATCTGAGCTCTCATCTTATATCTGTCGCAGATGTCTCTTAGAGCTACTGCGTAAGGCAAATCCATGTAAACGCATGGAGCCGGAGTAGCTGTCGGAGGTACTGTGGACAGGGAAATGTTTTCAGGCTTGATGCCAACTTTTTCGGAGAATCTGGAGTTGATAGCGTGCTGAACGATCAGTTCAGGCATTACTTTCCATGCTTCTCTTGCGGTAGCGTTGGCGTTGTGAGCTCCATCTATCTGAAGCATATCAGCCCATGCCATGACCTTCTTTGATTCGCAAGCGTCTACGAAAGATCTTACGCAGTTGATGTCTCTGTAGAGAACGTTGTACTGCGGGTCTTGGTGAGCTCCGTTTACGCCTTCTTCAGCGAACAAAACGGCTACGTCAGGACCGGCTACGCCTGAAATATATGAATGATAGTTTATCGGACGGCCAACTTCATCTTCGATCATATCGATGGCCTTCCTCTGAGCTCTTATCTGCTTTCTCGTAATAGGAACACCGCCTATACCCTGCGGAGTACCTTCCATAAGACCGTCAATGTGGGACTGTCCCATGTGTCTGATTACCATCAGGTGGTCAGCTCCGTGCCATGCGCCCATTCTCATTCTTCTGATATCGTCTTCGAACCTTCCGGAAGCGATTTCAGTTGTTATTGTCTGCATAGGCTGCGGGTCGATGTCGCCCATGAATTTTGCAGGAGGAAGAGGAACGCTTTGCTTCAGAGGTTCAGAAATCTCTCTGTACTCAAAAGGTCCCATGTGCTGATCTTCTGCTTTCTTTCTCCAGGTCCATCCTCTTCTTCTAGGTTCATACTTGTCAAGGTCTTTAAGAATATTGACAACATCTATTTTTTCATTTCTTTTTAACTCTGCCATTATTTCTTACCTCCCTTGAAAGCTTCTACTAATTTGTCCCAGCCTTCGCCTTTAGCCAATTTGATGCTCGCATCTCTTATAGAGATATTTTCCAGCTTGGAAAGTTTGTAAACGCAGTGTCCGCAGCCTTTACCCATCAGACCGTTATCGATGGCGTGGTTTACTATAGGCATGCAGTCCAGCGATGATACTCCCATTCTGAGAAGAACTGATCTTTCAACAGAAGGCGTAGTGTTTTTTCTTCCCAGTTCCAGCAGCGGATCAACTACCTGGTCGGTCAGCTCCCAGAATCTTTGGTAAAGTTCTTCATCAGTAAGATTGGCGATATGCTGTCTTCTTACTTCAAAATCGTCTGCTCTTTTCATCCTTTAATCTCCTATTTTCTTTTTTTGTGTTATATCAAAGACCCAGTTCTTCTATGGCCTTCTTGACAAAATCAACGTCAGTTTTTGTCTCAACAGCAAGGAACTTGTAATCATCATCTTTAAGCTCAGCAGATGTGAGTCCGGCCTTGGTTATTGCCTTTTTGATGAGAGACTTTCTGAAATGATTCAAGTCTGCGTCTTTGCATTTGATATAGCTTGGATCCTTCGGCAATATTATGTTTTCTCCCGGCTTATCTTCAGCCTGAGGATCTCCGAATTTGATTTCTATACCGTTTTCTCTGGCAAAGTCAAGCTGAGGCTGAATGTGTTTGCCTGCTCCTGTATACTCAGTTTCGCTCACTACTACGATGGCGTCTTCCGGCAGTTCCTGAGCCAGGGAGAAAGCTGCGGCCAGCGCAGTGTTTCCGGCAGGTCCTCTTTCAAGACCTTCCAAATTTGCAAGAGCCTCAGTGATATAAAATACTTCGCCCTGAGTAGTGGTAACATATCTGTCCATGTAACGCAGAGGTCTTGCTGCGCTGCGAGGAACATCCGAATGGTCAGGATCGGTTGCATAAGGCACGCCGAATCCGGTGTGGCCTGTAGTGCATGATTTCTTGTTAAATTGAACATCGGAAGCCATATGAAGGCCTGTAAGGTCGATAGAAGCGGAAACTACCTGAGTGTTCTTGCATCCTGCTTTCAGCAGACCTCTGGCAGTTCCTGTAACCATTCCGCCGCCGGCAGTGGTGCATACTACCATATCAGGATCTTTTCCGTACTTTTCACGACATTCTACAGCGATTTCATAGCCAAGAGTCTCAACTCCGGCGATACCGAATGGTGAATACAGGGAAGCGTTGAAGTATCCTGTATCTTCCAGAACTGACAAGAAAGTATAGAACAGCTCAGGTCCTACGGTAAGCTGAATAACTTCTGCTCCCAGTGCTTCGCACTTTCTGGCTTTCTCAACGATTTCCGGTTGGCCTACTCCGTGAGAGTCATAGCATTCCTGAACAACGATGCACTTGAGGTCCTGCATTGCTGCCTGAGAAGCTACGGCTGCTCCGTAGTTGCCGGAAGTAGCTGCCATAACGCCTTTGTATCCCAATTTTTTCGCATGGGCTACTGCACAAGCGGCTCTTCTGTCTTTAAAGCTTCCGGAAGCGTTGGCTGCTTCATCCTTAACGAGAATTCTGGCGCCGTATCCCGGTTTTGCGTATTTTCTTGCCAAAGCTGTAATATTTCTCAGTTCTAATAAAGGTGTATCTCCTACTCCTGTCTGGGATTGAATTTTTTCAATTTCATCCAGAGTGTAATTGGTGGCTTTCATCAGTGCGTCGTAGTCGAACACTGTGCCGCCCTTTTCAAATTCGTCATAATCCAGCCCGAGAGCTTCTTTCATTATGTCGTTGGATCTGCCCATAACTGACTTATAGTCTTTTGCTAATGCCATTATTTGTCACCTCCCGCCATAATCTCTCTGAGCTGTTTGTCGATTTCAATTATTTCAGGAACGAATTTGCCGTAACTGTGAGTGTAATAAGGTCCTACTTCTATAAGGGTACCTTTTTCAAGACGCCCCACGGCAGTCTCTACTGTAACTTCGTCGCCGATTTCAGCAGTCTCTTCCTGCAAAAATCCTTTTGTCCACATTTCCAAATCGCATTTTTGCGTATCCGAAGGGAGCTTTGCAGTTCTCTCATCGGCTTTGAGCACGATGGCGTGAATGCGGACCCAATCGCCTTTTTTTGCCATTTTGTTTCATCTCCTAAAAATATATTATTTACATTATTTTACGATTTTCTTATCTTCTTTGATAAAGTTTCTGAAGTCGCCCATAATGGCTCTTGGAACAGGCAGAGTAATCATAGTCTGCAGTCCTGCTTCAGCGTTGATAACGTGAGGAATCATGTTTACGCACATTGCGATGGTTCCCAGTCCGCCTTCGATTTCAGGGCTGTTAACCAGGTTAACATTTGGAGCACCTTTGATTATTACATAGTCTCCGGTCTGAACGCCGACCTGTTCAGGTTCAATCTGCTGCGGATGATCCATGTGTACAGGCATTCCGTTGCTGAGTTTTGCTTCGGCTGTCATGGCTACGCCTGCGCAAGTTCCTGCTGCTGCAAATCCGTAAGGTGACTTTCTGTCTACGTCAGTCTTGATAGGGCTCATGTCTTGTGAGAATTCTTCTACAGTAAGTCCCATGCCTTCTGCCATCATTCCTACGGATTCAGCAAAACCAACGTGTCCTGCCATAGTGTTTTCTGCTTTTCTCTTCATGAACTCATCGATAGAGATTCCAATACCCTGTTCTTCCATTACAGCGTGACCGAAAGGTGAAAGGGAATTAACTCTTCTTGAAGTTATCTCTTCAACGTCAACCATGCAGCCTGTCATTACCAGAACCAAAAGGTCCATTATGTGTCCAGGGTTGATTCCTGTTCCCAGGCATGAAACTCCGTTAGCTTTTGCTATCTTATCCAGTTCTTCTGCCAGTTCAGGGCTCTGAGCCTTAGGGTAAGACATTTCTTCTGCGGAAGTGATAACGTTGATTCCCTGTTCCATGATGAATTTCAGCTTAGGGAATACATTCTTTACGAAGGAGTCTGTGCAAACCAGCACGATGTCTGCAGCGCCCGGTTTGATAATATCTTCAGCAGAGCTGATGATAACGTCAGGTCTATCTCCTCTTTCAGTCTTGATGTAGTTATACATGGAAGTTCCGACTTTAGCTCCCATGTCAGCAACGCCAACGATTTCAACACCTTTTTTCTTAAGGAGCATGTCGGCCATTCCGCCGCCCATTGCGCCAAGTCCCCAAATGATTACTTTTACTTCTTTCATTTTTTCTCCCTCTTTTTTAATAAATTTTGTTGTAATTTGTCAGTTCTAACTTATTAAATTTTAACTAAATATATATGAAGCAAGGTTTGTGCCATATAACTATTTGAATATTGTATACATTTTTTTACGCACTTTATTGCATATTTCTGCACTTTTATTAAAGATATTCCGCTAAACTCGCATATTTTAACAATTATATTTTCTCTCTTTGGTTTTATTATTACTCATGATTTACCGAAAAACTTGTTTTTTAATAAAAAAGTGCAAATATTTTTGCTTTTTTATTGCAAAAATATTTGCACTACGTTTTTGTGCGTCATAACCTATATTGAAATCTGATATTTTTTTAGTTTGTGCTGCAGAGTCTGACGCTTGATTTGAAGTTTTTGAGCAGCTTTAGATATGTTGCCTCCGCTTTCTATCAAAGCGTCCTCTATTATCCTGTATTCTACCTTTTCAAGATACTTGTCCAAAGGCTGGTCTGGCTCATACACCTTGTCAGGCTGCTTTATCTTTCGCGTTGCGGCAGGCATAGATAAATTTTTCTCTGTGAGAACATGCTCTTTGTCTGCCATCGATACAGCTTGTTCAATTATGTTCTCCAGCTCCCTTACATTGCCCGGGTAATCGTATTTTTTCAGCTTGCCGATGGCGCCGTCAGACACCATCCAAAGTTCTTTGCCAAATCGTTTGTTATGCTTTTCCAAAAACTTTTCTGCCAATATAGGTATATCGTCCTCTCTTTCTCTGAGAGGGGGAATGGAGATATTGACTACATTAAGCCTGTAGAACAGGTCTTTACGAAGCATACCGCGTTCGATGAGCTCCTGAGGAGGCTCGTTGACTGTGGCTATTATCCTTACGTTGACAGGAATGTCTTTGCTGCCGCCTACACGCCTTATGTAATCTTCTTGCAGCACGCGCAAAAGTTTGCTCTGCAAGTCATATGGCATAGCGCTGATTTCATCTAAAAGCAAGGTTCCGCCATTGGCCTGTTCAAAGAGTCCTTCTCTGTCTACTGCTCCCGTAAAGCTTCCCTTGGTCGTTCCAAACAGTATGCCTTCCAGAAGAGATTCCGGTATAGCTGCGCAGTTCTGCGCCAAAAACGGTTTCTTTCGCCTTATTCCTCCGTAGTGAATGCTCTGGGCGAAAAGTTCTTTGCCAGTGCCGGTTTCCCCGTATATGAATACCGATGCGTCATTATCGGCGGCTTTTTTTGCTCTTTTTAAAGCATCGGAAAACATGGGGCTGCTGCCGAAAATATCTTCGAATGAATAATGCTTTATTTTAGGCTTTTTGGTTGTCTCCGAATCTGCCTGAGGTATAGCGCCCTTTTGAAGTTCCAAAAGAGTATCTGACATTTTTCTGATATCTGTTATGTCTTTGGCCACTTCCAGCGCCGCCACAATTTCTCCATCCACAACTATGGGTACGGTACTGTTTACAGTGGTAATCTCTTTTCCGTAGAGGTTCTTGTAAGTCTGCTGTTCCTTGATTGTAGATTCTCCTTTGGTAAGAGCTTTAAACATGGTGCTGTCTCCTATATGGAACTCCGGAAAAGCTTCGTGGAATTTCTTGTCCAATACGTCTTCCATATTGACTTTTTCCAAAGAGGCCATAACATTGTTGTAAAATTTGCCTATACCGTTTTTATCTACTATATATATTCCTTCGTCTATATGCTGTATAAGTTCTTCCAGTATTTTCTTATAATCTTCTTTTTTCATATCGCAAAACCCTTTTCCTTGCATCCATTTTACCATGAGATATAAGTTGATGCAAATATTTTTGCACTTGTTTTTATATGTCGTTTTCTGTCATAATATACAGCGTAGCTAAATTTCCAATAACTGATAGGAAAGGAGAGGAAAACTTCATGAGACTCAGAAAAGAACAAGATGAAATGATGGAAGAAGAAGTCCTTTTAATCGCCAAAGTTTCGGACGCCCTTGCTCATCCTGCCAGAATAAATATTTTCAGATATATAATGCAATCCAATCGTGCTATGGTTCAGGTTTGCAACAAAGACTTGGTTGAGCACTTCAATTATGCTCAGGCCACCATTTCCCAGCATACAAAAAAGCTGGTGGATTCAGGCCTTGTTGAAGTCAAGAAAAAAGATAAATATTCATATTATTATGCCAACTTGGGAATGCTGATGCAGTATCTCAACGCCACGAAAAAATTCTCCGTATCATAATCATCACTTGTGGTACGTTTCGTTTTTCAATATTTTAAATGACCTGTATATCTGTTCCATCAAAATCACTCTCATCATCTGATGTGGAAAAGTCATCTTAGAGAAAGATAATTTAAAATCAGCTCTTTGGCTCACCTCCCGGCTCAGCCCCAAGCTGCCTCCTATTACAAAGGTTATATCGCTCTTGCCTTCCAGCTGAAGCTGCCCCATCTTGTCCGCCAATTCTTCGGACGAAAGCTCTTTGCCTTTGATTTCAAGCGTTATTACGTAGGAGTTGTCCTTAATGTTTGTTAATATCGTCTGCCCCTCTTCGTATATCACGTTTTGCTCATCAGCCGGGGAAGCTTTGTCAGCCAGCTTTGACTCTTTTAGCTGTAATATCTCAATGTCGCAATATCTGGACAAACGTTTGCTGTATTCTGCTATGGCATCGGTCCAGTATCGTTCTTTTAATTTTCCAATGCAGACTATATGTATGCGCATAAACGGTCTCCTTCTAAAAAACGATATTCTTTAAAAACTCGAAATAATCGAAATAATTTTAATAATATCTATATAAATATCAAATCCGTTATCATATCTTTTTCCAACGAATCCAAAAGCAAATCTTTGCCTACGTAATACCCTTCTTCTTCCAAAATGTTGCGCACGGTCAGCTGCGCCTGCAAAGGCGTATTGTTTTCTTGACTTATGTGGGCAAGCAATACTCTGGGCATTTGTTCTTTTTTTCTGGTTTTCAAAAAGTCGCATATGCAATATGCTGCAGCTTCGTTGGAAAGATGCCCCTTGTCGCTTAAAATTCTGCGCTTAACATTATATGGATACCTTCCGTAAAGCAATATATTTTTTTCGTGGTTGGATTCCAGCACCAAGAGGTCGGAGTCTTTGACAGCCTCTGTTATTTCATCGGTAACGCAGCCCGTATCGGTTACTATAGTAATCTTCTTACCGTTTCTTTGGAAGCTGTACCCCACAGGTTCTGCCGCATCGTGGGACAGCGCAAACACGTGTATATCAATATCTCCTATGGAAAAGTCATCGCCGCTGTGTACTACCCTTTGCTGCTCGACGGGTATCCTTCTTAACCGGTCTCCGATGGCTCCCAGAGTTCCCTCAGTAGCGCAATATTCGGCATGTATGGTTTTTATCGTCATTCTGCTTAAGCCCTTTACGTGGTCGAAATGTTCATGAGATAAAACCAGCCCATGTATCTTGCTCGGCGATAAACCGAATAATTTGAGATTTTCCATAATCTTTGAACCGGTGATTCCGGCTTCAACTAAAATATTTGTACTGTCGCTTTTAACTAAATAACTGTTCCCGGAGCTTCCGCTCGAGAAAGAACAAAATGCCAAATCCATTCTAAATCCTCAATTCTGTTTAAATTCTTTTTGTTTGTTGCGTTCATTGTACCATGCCATCAGACTTAAACGCATGGTTCAATGAACGCCACATCTGACCTTGCCGCCCAGAGCGGCGGCGTGTACGATCTCCTGCGTTCATTATACCACCAATATTAAATTTGCGTTGTAAAATCATCCAAAATAAGCCATAATATTATTAAACATAAAAATCAGAGGCGTACTCTAAAAAGTCATAGGAGAGAAATGATGGACATTTTAAGGATATATACAGACGGAGGCTGCTCCGGAAATCAAGAAAGCTCCAACTTCGGAGGCTGGGGCGCTATTTTGGAGATGAGCGGTCATAAGAAAGAACTATGGGGAGGCGAAGCTGATACCACCAACAACAGAATGGAATTGACAGCAGTAATAGAAGCTTTAAAGGCGCTGAAAAGGGATGGCCTTCATATCCATGTTTTTTCTGACAGCTCGTATGTCACCAACTGTTTCAGGGAGAAGTGGTACGAGTCATGGGAAAAGAACAAGTGGAAAAATGCCGCTCGCAAATCCGTTGAAAACCAAGATCTGTGGAAAGAGCTGCTGACCCTTGTCAGATGCCATAACGTAGAATTTTTCCGCGTAAAAGGCCACGTTAACTTAAAAAGCAAATCAGCCAAGCCAGAGGCTCTTTACGAAAAATTCCTCACATGGAACGGCTCAGGATTTTCTTTTGAAGATTTTGAATATATAACCGAGATGAACAATCGAGCTGACCAGTTGGCCAATATGGGTATAGACAGCGTAAAGGGTCGGCATGCAGAAGAACCGCTTGCTGCGCAATTTTAAAGTTATGAAGGATGCAAAATGAAAAAAATATCAATGCAATTCGTATTAAGGATAATTGCTATCATCGTTTTTATAGGCGGAGCATTTATTGGATATGATGTAGGCGATAAAATGGTAACGATTAACCATGTGATATCTTATCAATTTTCATTCATAGATGCACTAATTGTTTGGTTTATGTCTTTTGCCATAGGAGTATTGTTTTTAGCAATCGCAAAAATAATAGACTTGCTTGAAGGACAATAACATAACGGTGAAATGCTGAGGATTAAATGGCTAAAGAATGAAAAATCCTAAGTTGTAGAGTAGAAAATTGGAAAGTGAAAGGAAATCAAAATCCATGGAGTAATACTTGAGAGAAACACCTATGTTAAACTTTTCATCTACAAATATACAGAAGTTGATAAGAGATAGACAATGGAAAAAGGCTGATGAATACAATCGAATTAGACTGGTATATGGTTTTGTTCGTGATGAAATTTTATTTGGCTACAATGCGGATGATAGTATTCCGGCTTCAAGAGTTTTGGCAGATGGATATGGGCAATGTAATGCAAAGGGAACTCTTTTTATGGCATTACTCCGTGGAGTAGATATTCCTTATCGGGTGCATGGGTTTACGATTGATAAAAACTTACAAAAAGGTGCAATGACAGGGATTGTATATAAAAATGCACCTAATAATATTTTTCACAGTTGGGTTGAGGTTTATTTAGACGGAGTATGGTATGAACTTGAGGCATTTATTTTAGATAAGCAATATCTTTCGGAATTACAAAGAAAAAACTCAACTCGCACAGGTGCTTTTTGCGGATATGGTGTTGCTGTAAAAGATTTTCGTAATCCCATAATTGATTTTGAACGAAATAATACTTACATTCAAAGTAAAGGGATTAATCAAGATTTTGGGATTTATGATTGCCCAGATGATTTGCTTAAGGAACATCATCAAGAAATATCAGTATTTAAAGCTTTTCTGTATAGATATTTAGGCAGACACCTAATGAACTACAATATTAAAAAAATAAGAAATACCAAATGATAAATTCATATTTTTCTGTTGCATTGAATAAGTCATACCAGGCAGCGGGCTGGGCAACCCATAAACCTCGCCTCGGGCTTGGCGGTATGCGCCCTACATATTGACAGGCATAACTTGTATATGCTGACAAAAAATTAAAATTTTTGTAATTTTGTCAGCGATTTTACATAAAATGGAATTTTACCGGCGTGAAAACTGCGAAAAGTGTAAAAA